>JBIIVZ010000335.1:0-3598 GCA_044339175.1 Roseateles sp. | reverse complement strand
GGGTTTTTCATGGTCAGACGCGATGTCTTCCTTGACCGGGTACGGCTGTTGTCGGCGCTCGGCTTCAAGATTCTGCTCGATCTGTTCGCCTCCGGACGCGACCGCACACCGCTTCGCTTCATCGAGATTCCCTACCAGTTCCGCAACCGGCAGGCCGGTGTCAGCAAGCTCGACAACCAGGCCGCTTGGGACTATGTGATGCTGTTGCTCGATAAGCTGATCGGCCGCTGGGTGCCGGTTCGCTTCCTGGCCTTTGCCTTTATCGGAGGCTTGGGGCTGGTCGTGCATCTGGCGGTGTTGACGGCGCTGTTCAAGGGCAGTCAGCTGGACTTCACTACGGCGCAAACAGCTGCAACATTGACCGCCATGGTCTTCAACTTCAGCGTCAACAACCTGTTGACCTACCGAGACCGGAGGCTGAGCGGTTGGGGCTGGGGCCGAGGTTTGGCATCCTTCATGCTGGCCTGCAGCGTGGGAGCCTTTGCCAATGTCGGCATTGCCAACTATGTGTTCGGCCGCAACGGTCAATGGGTGCTGGCAGCCTGCGCCGGCATTGTGGTGGGTGCCGTGTGGAACTATGCAGTGACCTCGTTCTACACCTGGGGCAGTGCCCGCAAGTGATGCGCAGCAGCCCTCGGAATCCGGCTTGGCTCGGCGTCGTGGTGATGCTTGTGCTGGCGTTGCTGTCGATCGCTTACATCGCAAAAGTACAGTTCGGGCCGCTGCGCAACCAGCCGCTAGAGATTGATGAGGTCTACTTTTCTGTTTGTGCGGCCAGAGGCTTGACGGTGCAGCAAATGCCCGTCGCCGGCTGCCATGACAACAAGGGGCCGGTGATCTACATCGTGCACCAGTGGGTTCAACTGGCCAGCGAGATCTACGATTTTTCAGCGGTCAAGCTTGCGGCGTTTGGGGTTGTTGCACTGCTGACTGCTGCTGCCGGATGGGTGGCATTTCGCCTCGCTGGCTGGGTCGCTGCCTTGGCCACTGCGGGGCTGTTGCTGCAAGCGTTGGCCCTCAATGCGGCGCTTCTGGCGCTGAAAACAGAGGCTGTTGGTGGCGTGTTCCTGCTGCTCGGTGTGGGTCTGTTGATACAGCGCCAGGGTAGTCAGCGGCTCGTTGCTGCGCCAGCGGCGAAATTACTCCTTGCCGGTGCGCTGATGGGGTTGGCGATGCTGACACGCCAAACCTATGCTTTGGGTGCACTGCTGGCCGTTGCGTGGCTTTGCCTGACGGCTCCGGGTCGTCCTTGGGCAGTGCGCCTGCGTACCGGCGTCAAGAACGGCTGCATTTTCAGCCTCGGCGTGCTGGCTCCGGTGCTGTTTTTTTTGCTGGTGTTTTATCTCGGTGGCCGCCACCTCGAATACCTCACCAATACTTTCATCTACCCCGCCGTGCGCTTCTTGCCAAGCGAGGTGCCGATGCTGAAGGTCTGGCTCTGGGAGACCCACACCGTTTTACTCAGACTGTCCGAAGCACCCTTGCTGACTGGCTTGTTTGCCATCGAGATCGCCGCAGCCCTGACCTCGGTCCGCTATTGGAAGCCGATGCAGCCCACGAAGCCCAGGCTAAGCAAAGACCGGGTGCTGGTGTTGTCAATGGCACTCGGCATGTTCGTGATCATTTTCGTGTCGCCGGTCTTCTTCAATTCCCACATCATTCCAATTCAAATGCTGATGGCCGTGGTGGGCGGTGCTGTGCTTGCTGAACTGGGCACACGCATGTCCGCCGCCATGCCTGCGGCGTCTCCCTACCTCACTGCGGGTCTGGTCGCATCGGCAGTGCTGATGGGGAACACCAGTTGGAGCAGGAACGGCGAGGAACTCGGCGCTGAACAAAATCCATTGGCAACGGCTAAATCGGTGACCACAAGGCGCAATGAAACCAAGGGACAGTTTGCTTACGTTCTGGGCATGGCGCCGGCGTTCTATGCGGCCAACGGGTTGATTCCTGCCTCCGACCTGCTGTTCCCTTGGGCGATTGAAGGCATGCCGAATTCAGCGATGTATCACCACCCCCCGCCCGAGACGCGCAAGGGTCGCATGCTGGCTTGGGCGCACCAGCAGAACCAGGGCAAATTGTGGGCTGACTTTGCACGCACGCCCCCACGCTACATCCTTGTGGTTCATTCCATGGCGCGCGGGCCAAACTCAAAGCAGATTTCGGATGCGCCCGGTTTCGATGAATACATCCATGCGCATTGCCAGTATTTGCGCGACTCGGCGCTGAATCCCCGTTGGCCGTCCAGCTTGTACAGCTGCGCCGCCGATCAACCGGCAGTACCGGGCAGATCGGGGATGAACCCCATCAAACCGTCAGACAGTCAATCAGACAGTCAAAACGGCGATTGAGTTTTGCTGCCGCCCAAGCGGCCCAGATGGCCCAGATGCCCGTCCTCACCCGATCACTTTGATTTCATTGACGACGCTGAGAATGCCGGGCGCGCCCCAAGCTGCCATGTAGGCCGCTGAACGCTCGGCCCACGAATGCACCGAGCCGCGCAAAGTCACCGTTGCGCCCTTGAGGGTGACTTCGATTCCTTTCGCCTCTTCGTTGGCTTGCCGGGCCAACGCACTCTGGATGCGCGAGGTCACGTCCTTCGGGGTCATCACGGCCTTCAGCGAGATGCTGTTGCTGACACCGACCACGCCGATCAAATCGCGCACGACCTTGGCCGCACTTTCGCGCTGGTAGTCCCAGTCGACTTCACCCGTCAGCGCGACCCAGCCCTTCTCCACCACCACTTGGATGCGCTCCGCAGGGATCAGCGCATGCCAGCGAAAGGCAGTTTCAACCGCAGCCGCGATGTCGGTATCGCTGCGTTTGTGGTTGGGTTCCAGCTTGACATCCAGCTCAAGCGCAATCGCCTTCACACCGGCAACGCGCTTCAACGCCCGCTGCACGGCTGACTTTTCTGCAAATGTTTCCAGGTGGCCGGTCAAGGTGACGACGCCGTCATTGGCCGCCACGCCGACGTGTGCGGAGTTGATGGCCGGGTCCCATGCCAATTCAGCCAGGACGTCCTTTTGCAGCTGAGAATCACTCTTCATGATCTTCCTTTCGACAGGCATGAGGTTAAAAAGGCAGCGCGGCACATGCCTGATTTCACCGGCACCACCTGTCAGCATCGCCACCGCGTTCCCGGAACACCGTGTCAAAGCGGCCGTCAATGCTCGTTCAGATGCGGCGGTGACTGCCCCTGCGCAGGCTCGCCGGTCTCTGGATCAATCCAAGCGGCAATGCCGATTTCGTCCTCGATCTCGAGCAAGGTTTCGGTGGGGGCCAAGCTCTCTTCGCCCGCGTGCAGGTCAGCAGCGGCCAGCTCATAGCTTTCAAACGGGCCGACCTCAAGGTTGCCGTTTTGCCCCATCCAGTAGTAGCCATCAGGTTTCAAGCTGATCGGGTCGTCTTCGATCGCATCGACCGGGGAGCCGATTTTCAAGGCTCGGGCTTCACGCAGCTGTTTGCGCGAGTGGCGTGCAGACTTTGTCTTCATGATGTTTGCTCTTCGAATTTCGCAACCTTAAAGCTCCAGCGCGTTCAGATGCTTGGCCAATTCGGGCAAGGCCAGTTCACTCAGATCACTGGGTACGGTGCT
>JBIIVZ010000333.1:0-3614 GCA_044339175.1 Roseateles sp. | reverse complement strand
AGCGGCTGTAGCGGCTGTAGCGGCGCTAGCACTATCCATTTGTTCTTTCACGCTTATCTCCTTGTCCGGCTCTTGCGCCGATGCTTCACTGCCGCAGGTATACCGCGCTTGCGCCTACTTGATCGTCTCGAATTGAGCCGGCATTCAAGCGCTGTCCCTGCACTAAACGTCTTGCACACGCAAAAAACTGGCGAAACGCGGCAAGCCCTTGCTGGTCAGACCCCGGTAGCGATAGGTGATGGTGGCCCCCAGCGGCGGCGGCGCACGGCGCTGGTCATCGCTGAAACCGGTGCCCACAGAGAACACCACCCCGCTACTGTTGCGCAGCCGCAAAGCGCCGAGCAGCCCCGCCAAACGCCCTTCACCCGGTAAATGGGCCAGCACCACCGCTTCATCGTCATCTTGGGGCTTGAGCTTGAGCAGCACCGACTGACGGCCGGTTTGATAGCCGGCCGCTGCTTCGTGCAGCACCAGTCCTTCACCGCCCGCTTGCACCAGCGTGGCCAGACGTTGCTGCAAATCGGCCAAGTTGACTACCCGCTCTTGCGGCAACGCTTGCAGCCCGCTCCAGCCGCTGTTGCCGCTGCTGCTGCTACGGCCAGCCTCGGCCGCCAGCGTTTGCAAGACCTGCGCGCGTTGCTCGAACGAGCCTTCGCCGTCCGGCAGTTCAAACAACATATAGCGCAATTGCCGCCATTCGGCCTCTTGCGGCTGTTGACGACGCACCGCTGCCGAGGCCGCATCGAAGCGCCCGCGCGCCATCCAGAGCTCACCATCCAGCGCCCGCTGCGGCAGGTGGGCGGAAAACTCGTCCGGCAAGGAAATAGGCTGGCCGTGCCGGGTGAACATCAAGCGGCCGGTCCAGAAGGCGCGCACGCCGTCGAGCTTTTCGCTGACCAAATAGCGGCTCAGGTCAAGCTGTGACAAATCACGCGGCGCGCTCTGGGCCAGCAGCAGCGCCGGAATATTGCTTGGTTTGCCAGCCGCTGGCACGGCCCAAGGGACCCAGCAGGACGCCGCCGCGCAGCCTTGGATCAGTTGCCGCCGCCTCATGGCAGCCGCCTATTGCGGACTTGGCCGACAGCGGACGGGCAGAACGGCGGGCACTCTCGAACAGGGCATGTGATCAGCATTTGTCATACTCCATTTGAGCGCCCTGTTCAAATCAAGCAGCGGGCGCAATCTGCTCGGCATAGTCGTACAGGGCACCCAGAATGTCCTGGCCGCGCTCATCGGCCGACTCGTTGAGCTGGTCGATCTGTTCAAAAAAGGCAGCCAGCGTCTGTGCCCCCCCTGCGCCGTCATGCAAGCGTGCGGCGCAATGGTCGGCCCAGCGCTGTTGCTCGGGCTCGCTGAGACTGGCGGGGAAGTTGCGGGCCCGGAAACGGAACACCAACTCATCCAATCGGGCGTCATTGAACACCAGCTTGCCTTCAGCCGCTTTTTGCGTCATCTGCTCGGGCTTCATGGTCAGCAGGCGCTGCAAGGAGCGGCGGTCATCCGGGCTGACAAAACCGCCGTAAAGGTCTTCGTCCACATCCGGCGTGGCCTGAGTTTTGTCACGCTTGAAGACATCACCCCACAAACCATCGAGCAACCTGCCCTTCAACAGCAATATTTCCGCATGGCGCAAGCCCTGCGCCAAATCCAGGCCCCAGCGCTGCGCCATTGCCGGCGACAGCGTTTTCAAGTTGCCGATCACGACCGGTGACTTGTTGACATGAATCGTCTTGATCGGCAGCCTCGCCTGCCCCTCGGCCAAGTCCTCTTGCTTGACAAATAAGCGAGCGCGAATTTGTGCGGCGGTCAAGCTCAGCAGTTCACTGGGATCGCTGGCCAAGTCCCAGACCACCAATTCGTTCTTGTTGGTCGGGTGCGGTGCCAGCGGCCAGACCAAGGCGATGCAGCCGCGCTCTGGCCCATACATGCCCGAGATGTGCAGGAACGGCCGGCCAACGCCAATTTCGGCCCACACGGCATCCTTTTTGCGCAGCTTCAAGCAGAAGTCGAACAACTTCGGTTGGGCGCTCTTGAGCAAACGGGCCAAGGCCAGCGTGGCGCGCACATCGGACAAGGCGTCATGCGCTGCGGTATGCGCTATGCCGTTGGCCGCTGTCAGGTGTTCGAGTTTGAAAGAGGGCCGGCCGTCCTCATGCAGCGGCCATTGCAGGCCTTCGGGCCGCAGGGCGTAGGCGCAGCGTACGACGTCGAGCAAATCCCAGCGGCCGCACTCGTTCTGCCATTCGCGAGCATACGGGTCGATCAAGCTGCGCCAAAACAAGTAGCGGGTCACCTCATCGTCAAAGCGGATCGAGTTGTAACCGACACCCACGGTGCCCGGTTCGGCCAAAGCGGCCTCAATGGCGGCTGCAAATGCATGCTCGGCAACACCTTGCTCCAGGCAAGTTTGCGGCAGGATGCCGGTCAACAAACAAGCTTCGGGGTCGGGCAGCACGTCGGGTGCCGGCTGGCAATAAAGCATCAGCGGTGCGCCGATTTCGTTCAGATCCGCATCGGTACGCAGGCCCGCAAACTGGGCTGGCCTGTCCCGCCGGGGCACGCGGCCAAAAGTCTCGTAGTCATGCCAATAAAAGGAAAATTCATTCATGCCGGCACGATAACCGATCACTCCACGGTTCAGGGCTTCAATACGCCTTGTCGCGCCGACGCTCTGCGAGATGCCGCAAAGTCATAATCAGTCCTCTTTGCCATGCTGACCCCAGAGTCCCATTCATCTTGAAGAAGAAACTGTTTTTTGCAGGCGCTGCTGCTGCGATGCTGCTGGTCGTGGGTTTGGGCATTGCGGCCCTCTTGGTCTACCCCAACCTGCCCGACATTGCCGAGCTGAGCGACTACCAACCGAAACAACCGCTGCGGGTTTACACCGCCGACGGGGTGCAAATCGGTGAATTCGGGGCCGAGCGGCGCAATTACCAGCAGCTCAGTCAAATACCGAAGTTGATGCAAAGCGCGCTGTTGGCCATAGAGGACAACGGTTTTTTCGAGCATGGCGGCCTCGACTTCAGCAGCATCGCGCGGGCCGCCCTGGCCAATTTGACCCACGCCAACAAGCAAGGCGCGTCCACCATCACTCAGCAGTTGGCGCGCACCTTTTACCTGACCAAAAAGAAGATCTATTCGCGTAAATTTGTGGAGATGCTGTTGGCGCTGAAGATCGAGAGCCAACTGTCCAAAGCGCAGATTCTTGAGATCTACATGAACCAGATCTATCTGGGTCAGCGAGCTTATGGCTTTGAAGCGGCGGCCAGCATCTACTTCGGCAAGACGCTCAAAGACCTGTCGATCGGTGAAACGGCAATGCTGGCCGGACTGCCGCAAAACCCGGCTTACGCCAACCCGGTGGTCAACTTCGAACGCGCCAGCCGCCGCCAGCACTTGGTGCTGAACCGCATGCTGGACACCGGCGTGATCGATGCCGCGCAGGCCAGTGCCGCCAAGGCCGAAAAGCTGCATATCCGCTCGGCTCAAGACCCGCGCCTGCACGCCGAGTACGCGGCCGAGATGGCTCGCCAGGTTGTCTTTGCACAATATGGCGAGTCGGCCTACACGCTCGGCTTGAAGGTCTACACCACCCTCATCGCCGCTGAACAAGC
>JBIIVZ010000334.1:0-3614 GCA_044339175.1 Roseateles sp. | reverse complement strand
TCGACCGCCAAGGTGACACGGTTGACTTTTTGCTGACCGCCAAACGGGATCTGGCTGCGGCGCGGCGCTTTTTTGAGCTTGCGATGGGGCAACATGATTGGTTCTGTCGCAATAAGCATGGCTTGGATTGTCGGCCCTGCTTATTGCGCCAGAACTCTTCAGACGCAGTTGGGCCCGAACGCTGCACTTGATCAGCACATTTACGGCCGCCTTCAGACGAACAATCGCTCCTGCAAAAAGGCCACAAAGGTCGAGGTTTTCAGAGCCAACCAGGACCTGGCCGGGTACACAGCGTAGACCGGCTGACCCGGGCGCAGCTGGTAGTCGGGCAATAGCTGCACCAGGCTGCCGGCCGCCAGTTCCTGAGCCACCAGCAGGCGATCAATCAGGGTCAGCCCGCCACCCGCCACTGCCGCCGCCGCCAGCGTCATGCCGTCGTTGATCTGAATTTTGCCCGGCACGCGTAGTGGCGTACTCACACCCTTTTTCATGAAGCTCCATTCGTCAAATACGCGCGCGCCGCTGGCGTAGAGCAGGCAGTCGTGGTCGGCCAAGTCGGCGGGCGACTGCGGCGCACCCCGGCGGGCCAGATACGCCGGCGCGGCGACAAGCACGCGTGGGTTGTCGCAGAGCTTGCGTGCGACCAAGGTAGAGTCTTCCAGGTGAGCCACTCGCAGGGCCACATCGATGTGATCAGCGATCAGATCCACCATGCGGTCGTCGACCGACAGCTGCACTTCAATTTTGGGATACAGCGCCGTGAACTCTACCAGCAGCGGTACCAGGTAGCGCTGGCCCAGCGGACGCGGGCAGGTGATCCGCAAACGGCCCTGGACCTCGCTTTGATGCTGCTCGGTGAGCTGAACGATATTGGCCACAGCGCGGTCAATCTGCTGCGCCTCGGCAAACACCAACTCACCGATCTCGGTCAGCGTCAGGCGCCGCGTGGAACGTTGGATCAGCCGTGTACCGAGTTCTTCTTCCAGTTTGACCAGCTGGCGCGACAAGACCGATTTGTCCATGTCCAAGGAGGCGGCGGCCTTGCTGATGCTGCCGGCTTGCACGATGGCGCTGAAGAGGCTCAGGCGTTGTGAATTCATTGATGCTTTGCTGGGATTTGTTGCTTAATTGACAACAATATTATGCTTAAAAAGCGACTGTTCAAGCAACGAATGCGTCTCTACACTTTGCTTCATCGATTCAGCAATAGACGGAAACCTCTCATGACCAGTGCCATCAATCACCAATTTAAACTTGCCGCCCGCCCCGTGGGCAAGGTCAAGGCCAGTGACTGGAGCCGCATGTCGGAGGCGGTGCGCGCACCGGCCGAGGGCGAGGTCGTCATCCGGGTTTTGTACCTCTCGCTCGACCCGGCCATGCGCGGCTGGATGAACGACAGCAAGGCCTCCTACATCCCGCCGGTCGGCATCGATGAGGTGATGCGCGCGCTGGCGGTGGGCCGGGTGATCGCGTCGAAAAATTCCAAGTTTGCGGTCGGCGATCACGTCAGCGGCCTGCTGGGTGTGCAGGAATACGCCTACTCCAACGGCCAAGGCCTGAGCAAGGTCGACCCCAAGCTGGTGCCGTTGCCGGTCTACCTCAGCACCCTAGGCATGCCGGGCCTGACTGCCTACTTTGGTCTGCTGGAAGTGGGGCAGCCGAAGGCTGGTGACACCGTGGTGGTGTCGGGCGCGGCGGGCGCCGTGGGCTCGGTGGTCGGGCAGATTGCCAAGATCAAGGGCGCACGCGTGGTCGGTATAGCGGGCGGTGCTGACAAGTGTCGCTACCTGGTCGAAGAACTTGGCTTTGACGTCGCCATCGATTACAAGACCGTAGACGTGGCCGAGGCTTTGAAGGCACATTGCCCCGAGGGTGTGAATGTGTACTTTGACAATGTGGGCGGCGACATTCTTGACGCCGTGTTGACCCGCCTGGCGCGCGGCGCCCGCATCGTGATCTGCGGTGCCATCTCGCAGTACAACAACACAACGCCGGTCAAGGGCCCAGCCAACTACCTGGCTTTGCTGGTGCAGCGCGCCAGCATGACCGGCATCGTGGTGTCCGACTATTACGAGCACGCCGGCGAAGCCTCGATGCTGATGGCGGGCTGGATTCAGTCCGGTCAGCTCAAGACCCGCGAAGACATTGTGGAGGGCCTGGACGCCTTCCCGCAGGCCTTCGACATGCTGTTCTCGGGTGCCAACAACGGTAAGTTGGTGCTCAAGCTGAGCGCATGAAGCGATTCAATTTCTCTCTCAATTCAGTCCAAACCTGCCACAGTCAATGTGGCTTTGGCAAACCATCCCATAGGAGTTCCAAATGAAAGCAGCGATCGTTAGGGCGTACGCAAGCAAGGTTGAAGTCACCGAGATTGAGCAAGCCGCTCTGCTCGACGACAGCATCATGATTGAAGTGCATGCCGCCAGCGTGAATCCGGTGGACAACCTGATTCGCGCCGGTTACTTGAAGACCATGCTGCCTTTGCAGTTTCCGTACACGGTGGGCAATGATGTGTCTGGCGTGGTCACGGCCGTGGGCAAAGACGTCAGCGGCTTCAAGGTCGGCGATGCGGTGTTTGCCCGGCCTTAAGGCATGCAGTCGGGCACTTTTGCCGAATTTGCGATGATCAAGGCGAGCGATGCGGCGCACAAGCCCGCCAATCTGAGCCATGAGCAAGCGGCCTCGCTGCCGCTGGTGGCACTGACCGCCTGGCAGGCCCTGATCAGCAAGGGCAATCTGCAGGCCGGCCAAAAGGTCTTGATCCATGCGGGCTCCGGCGGTGTGGGCTCGATTGCCATCCAGATTGCCAAACATCTGGGTGCCAGCGTGGCCACCACCACCAGCGCCGACAACGTCGCCATGGTGCGCGCCCTGGGTGCCGACACCGTCATCGATTACAAGGGCGAGCAGTTCGAAGAGCTCCTGCACGACTACGACCTAGTGCTTGACACCCTGGGCGGTACCAGCCGCGAAAAATCCTACAGCGTGTTAAAAAAGGGTGGCCAGCTGGTCTCCATCATTACCCCGGCCGATGACGGAGCCACGGCCGAAAAGATGGGCGTCAAGTCCGAGGTTTTCTTTATGTGGCCGAGTGGTGCTCAGTTGACCCAAATCGGCCAACTGGCCGAGCAGGGCATCATCAAACCCCTGATCGACAAGGTGTTTTCACTCGATCAGGCACAGGAAGCGTTTGACTACAGTCAATCGGGCCGCGCCAAGGGCAAGATTGTCGTGAAGGTCAAGTGAGCGAGGCGCAGATCATGATCCTGAAACAAACCCTCCCGCTGCTGGGCTTGCCCGGCTAGGCTAGGCCAGCAAGTGGTGCCTTGGCCCAGCCGGCTTCAGCCACACCCGCAATTGCTGTGGCCGCAGGTTGGTTCTGTCGCATTAACAGCCAATTGACGTGGCAAAGTGGCTTGGCCGCCGGTTCTCAAAATGCCAAGCTGTAGAACTGCTCAGCTTTGGATAGAACTTGGCCTTCGGGGCCGGACTTCATCTGGCCCTTGCGAATCATGTGCATGGTCTCAATGCCGGAGATGAGCGACTGCGCACAGTGAAAGTTCTTGAACCCCATCATCGGCCTCGTCACTCGCTTGATCGCCCGGTGATCCTGC
>JBIIVZ010000332.1:0-3615 GCA_044339175.1 Roseateles sp. | reverse complement strand
GTGATCGAGAGCTTCATGGGGTAGCGGGTGCTTCGGTGGTTGTTTTGTTCATTGGATTGGCAGCCAACGGCCAATCAATCGTGGCGCTGACGCCGCCTTCAGGCAGGCCCGCAATGGCCAGCGTGGCTTGGCCTGAATGCATGGCCTGCAGGCGCTCGCGCACATTGCGCAGCCCCAAGCCGGTGCCGCGGCTGCGCGGGTTCGGTTGCAGGCCGACGCCGTTGTCACGGACCTCGATGCGCAGGTAGCCCGGCTTGTCGGTTGCCCACAGGGCCGACAAGCTCAGCCGGGCCGGCCCAGGCAAGGGCTCCAGGCCATGCTTGATCGCGTTCTCGACCAGGGTTTGCAACAGCAGGGGCGGAAACGCCAAGTCCTCGGTGGATGGCTCCAGGTTCAGCTCGAACGTCAGCCGCTCCCCCATGCGAAAACTCATCAAGCCGAGATAGGCGCGCACCGACGCAAACTCGCTGCCCAGCGTCGAGCTCGCGTTGCGCCCGCTGGGCAAGCTGGAGCGCAAGTAGGCAATCAAATGCGCCATCATGGTCTGGGCTTGGGCGGGGTCCTTGCGGATCAGGTACTCCACATTGGCCAGCGTGTTCCACAGGAAATGGGGTTCCACCTGCGCCCGCAGCACTTGCAGTTCGGCCCGCACCAGTTCGCGCTCGATGTCGGCCAACTCGGCCCGCGTGTTGGCGGCGTTGCGCTCGGCCAGCGCCAGCCGGGTGGTTTGCCGGCTGAACCGGACGGTGGCCCGCGCGGCCACCATCAGCCCGGCACCCAGTATCAACAGCACCAGCAGGTCGGTGGCGCGGTCATCGCGCAGCCATTGCACCACCCAGGCCTGCGGCATCAGCACAGTCAACGGTGCCGCCAATAAAAACACCAAGATCACCCCCAACGCACCCTCGGTCACGCTGAGCAAGGCCGACTGCAAGGCGCTGGGCAAGGGCTTGAGCTGGCGGCTTTTGCCCCACCAGCTCAGCGCCACCAGCAGCGCAAGCAAAGCCATACCCGAGAGCAAGCCGGCAACCGGCAGCGGGCCTTGCGCAGCCCATTGGTCCAGCGCCGCCAGCGCACACAGCACCGTGAGCGGCCCGGCCGCATGCATCAATCGAGGCAACCAGCGAGGTATCGCCGGTAACGCAGGCTTCGCCATCACATCGCCCTGAACAAATGCTGGTTCGACTCGGACACGCGCAAGCGCTCGGCCCGGCCACGCAGCTCCAACTCCATCACCTCGCCGTGGCGGTGCACCGCGTGGATGAAGCGCCGGTTCACCACCACGCTGCGGTGCACTTGCAGGTAAAACCGGGCGTCCAGCGCAGCCAGCAGCTCCTTCAGGGACAGGCGGATCAGCCCGTCGCAGTCCGCCGCCAGCACGCGGGTGTATTTGCTGTCGGACTCGAAATACATCGCGTCATCCACATGCACCATGCGCACCTGCTTGCCCACATCCACCTGCAACCAATCCAGGCTCTTGGCGGGCGGTGCCTCGGCCAGCACCGCC
The DNA here is from genome assembly GCA_044339175.1 of Roseateles sp. Lineage (GTDB taxonomy): Bacteria > Pseudomonadota > Gammaproteobacteria > Burkholderiales > Burkholderiaceae_C > Paucibacter_A. Next base: position 2,108 of record JBIIVZ010000332.1, on the reverse strand, counting down.
AATTGCCGCAGCAGCGCCTGCACCTGCTCCAGCGCCGGCGCTGCCGAGGGGGTTGCCGCTGCGGCGACTGTCGCCGATGCAGTCAGCGGCCGCTGCAAGCGCTTCACCAGTTTGGCCAGGCGCAGCGGGTCCACCGGCTTGAGCAGATAGTCCACCGCATGGGCTTCAAACGCCTCCAGCGCATAGCGGTCAAACGCGGTGACAAAAACCACCTGCGTGCGCGGGTCGATCAACTGCGCCACTTGCAGACCGCTCAAGCCGGGCATCTGGATGTCCAGAAAAACCAGGTCAGGCTGCAAGGCTTCAATCTTGCGCAGCGCTTCAGGCCCGTTTTCAGCCTCGTCAACAATCTGCAGCTCGGGCCAAAGCCCCTGCAAATGGTCACGCAGGCTGGCACGCATCAGGGGTTCGTCGTCGCAAATCAGGGCAGTCGGCATGGCGGGGTCAGCAAGGCAGAGGAATGGATGAACTGCAGACCCGGCGACCGGTGATTCCGATGCGGCCAGCGGGCTGTCAAAGTGGGTGCCACGTTGCAGGCGCTATTCCGCCCAGAGCGACGCTTGGCATTTGGAGCAGTTGGCCAAGGTGGTGTTGGTCTGGTAAGGCGTCTTCCGGTGGATGCCGCCGTGGCCGCACTGCAAGCAGCGGTGCTGGCCCTGTGAGGACAAGGCTCCGGGCAACCGTTGGTATTCGGTGGTCGATAACCGAGGCTCGCTCGCAGAAGTCAGGCTCACCAGCAAAGCGAAGAGCAAAAACACGCCCACGGGCAGCAGGTTCGTCAGCCACCCCTTCAACAAGGCGGCGATGAACAGCACCAGCAAGAGCCCAAAAAGCGAGCGGAAAAACACCCTGCGTTTCCTGGCCGACGCCCACCGCTGGTCGACAAGCTGCCGGAACGCAGCCAGCCCCTCGGCATGCCCTTGCCGCCCGCGTGGGGCATGCTGCCGGTACGCCGGGTTGTTGTAGTCGTTGTTGCTGTTGTTGCTGTTGTTGTCGTGACGTGCGCCCGACACGGCAGTGCCGCAACCGGCGCAAAACCGTGCCGTGCCGTCGAGTTGTTGTCCGCAAGCGGTGCAATGGGGCATGGGGCTAGCTCGTGAAATTAGGTGATGGGGCTGTTGGAACGGTCAACGCGGGTTCAGCATTTGTAGGGCGGGTCGAGACCCGCGCGTGGCCGACGGTGGCACCCGTGTTGCGCCACAACAGCTCATGTCGGCACTTTGCTGCCAAGGCCAAGAGAGCCCGCGGGTCTTGACCCGCCCTACGTCGCTGCGGCTTCAATGGCGTTCATTGCCCCGGCGCGCTGGCCGGGGCGCTGTTCGGTGCCGCGCTCGCATCGGGCGCAACCGGTAAGGCCATCGGCGTGTAAATGCAAGCCACGCCGCCGTGAGTCAGGGCCACGCTGTAGCGCAGGTCGCAGTTCATGGCCGCGAACAAGATCGGCAATTGCTCGTTACCGAAGGAAGGCGGCAGGAACACCACCTTCTGGCCCGGCTGGCAGGCCCGCGCCGGGCCGTAGTTCTTGACCTCGCAGATATTGGCCTGGTCCAGCGGCGCCGCGCTGGCCGCCTTGGCCGCAGCCGCGCTTGGCGGCTCGCCGCGGCCAGAGCAGGCAGACAGCAAGCTGACAAGCAGCAGCGTGGTCGGGATCGAATGGCGAGCGTTCATCGGTTTTTTCTTCTTTCAGTCGGTATCAAAACGGCACCACCGGTGCGGTGGCGCATGGGTAACTTCGGAACTTCAAACTTTCCGTAGGGCGGGTCAAGACCCGCGAGCTATGCAGGCACAGGCACCGCCGCGCCACCGGGAACCGGCTTGGCGCAACACGGTGGCCACAGTCAGCCCCTGGCGCACTCTCAACACCCGCTGGTGTCAAATTCGAACTGGCTGGACAGCGGGTTGAACTTCTGTTTGGCCTGGAAGTGCACTTGGCGGCCGTCGCCATAGCTGCGGTAGCAATCGCCGTTGTTGCAGCGCGTGTTGCAGGTCACGGCACCCGCTTAAGCCGCAGGGCGGGCAAGGTAAGGGCTATTGGCGACGAGCGGGCGGGCCGCCGCCGCTGCTGCCGCTACCGTCCGCTTCACGCGCGCCGCCCCCATGGCCATGCC
>JBIIVZ010000331.1:0-3629 GCA_044339175.1 Roseateles sp. | reverse complement strand
GCAGGTCGAGCATCTGGATGATGCCCTTGGGGCGCAGGTCGAAATGCTCTTGCACCAAGGCCGAGAGCTTTTCGTCGGAGATCACGCCGGTGCCTTCGGTGTAGACGGTCACGTTCATCGGGCGGGCCACGCCGATCGCGTAGGCCACTTGAATCTGGCATTGGCGTGCGAGACCCGCAGCAACGATGTTCTTGGCCACGTAGCGCGCGGCATAAGCAGCGGAGCGGTCCACCTTGCTCGGGTCCTTGCCCGAGAACGCGCCGCCGCCGTGTGGGCAGGCACCGCCGTAGGTGTCCACAATGATCTTGCGACCGGTCAGGCCGCAGTCGCCCTGTGGGCCGCCAACGACAAACCGGCCGGTCGGGTTGATCAGGTATTCGGTGTCCTTCAACCAAGCGGCGGGCAGCACCGGCTTGATGATTTCTTCGATCACCGCTTCGATGAACTCGGGCTTCATCTTGTGGCCGTCGCTCATCTCCGGGCTGTGCTGGCTGGACAGCACCACCGTGGCGATCGAATGGGGCTTGCCGTCCACATAGCGCATCGTCACTTGGCTTTTGGCATCCGGGCGCAAGAAGGGCAGGCGGCCGTCTTTGCGCAATTGCGCCTGGCGCTCGACCAGACGGTGGGCGTAGTAGATCGGCGCGGGCATCAGCTCCGGCGTTTCGTCGCAGGCGTAGCCGAACATCAGGCCCTGGTCACCGGCACCGGTGTTCAGGTGATCGTCCGACGCATGATCGACGCCCTGGGCAATGTCGTTGCTCTGCTTGCCGTAGCTGACCAGCACTGCGCAGCCCTTGTAGTCGATGCCGTATTCGGTGTTGTCGTAGCCGATACGCTTGAGCGTGTCGCGCGCCACCTGGATGTAGTCCACATGGGCGTTGGTGGTGATTTCACCGGCCAGCACGACCAGGCCGGTGGTGGTCAGCGTTTCGGCTGCCACACGCGAGCGGGGGTCTTGTTTGAAGATTGCGTCGAGAATCGCATCCGAGATTTGATCGGCGACCTTATCGGGGTGGCCCTCAGAGACAGATTCAGAAGTAAATAGAAAATCGTTCGCCACTTTTACACTCCAGTTAACAGTTCATCGGCGTTGCCGTGCTGTCGGGGTGACGCGGCGAACGCTTTAGCAGCATTTGTTGAGCATCACTGCCCGGCGGTTTTCCAATCCTCAGAAAAGAGTCCGCATCGCCCCGCAAGTTGTCCTATTTAACTCGGCGATTCGCAAATTATATAAACATGCTGCCCCTGTTTCGTGTCCTTGCACACTTGCCCTTGTGGTTTCTACACCTGTTGGGTGCCGCCGCCGGCTGGCTGACTTTTGCCGCCTCGCGCACCTACCGAGAGCGCTACCGGGCCAATGCGCGCAGTTCGGGCCTGGCTTGGCGCGACGCGCGTGGCGGCATTGCGCATGCCGGCCGCATGATTGCCGAACTGCCCTGGCTGTGGTTGCGCCCCAACGATAAAGCGCTCGGGGCCACCGTCAGCTGGGACGGCGCGGAGCTGATCGCGGCCGCTTTGGCGCAGGGGCGCGGGCTGGTCTTGCTGACGCCGCACCTCGGTTGTTTCGAGATTTGCGCGCAGGCCTATGCCGAACGTTTTGCTGCCGCAGAGGCCCCCGTGCAGGTGCCGATCACCGTGTTGTTTCGCCCGGCGCGCCAAGCTTGGCTGCGGCGGGTTGTCGATGGCTCGCGCGGCCGCCCCGGTTTGGCCACGGCGACCGCCTCGCTGGCGGGTGTGCGGCAGATGATCCGTGCGTTGCGGCAGGGCCAGACGATTGGCTTGCTGCCCGATCAGGTGCCGCCACAGGGCTTGGGCGTGTGGGCACCGTTCTTTGGTCAGCCGGCCTACACGATGACGCTGGCGGCGCGGCTGCTGCAGCAAACCGGGGCGGCGGCGCTGCTGATCTGGGGCGAACGGCTGAGTCGGGGGCGCGGTTATGTGGTGCATGTGCTGCAGGCACCGGTGATCGCTGCGGATTGCACGCCAGAATCGGCGGCCACCGCTATCAACCTCGCCATGGAACAGATGATCCGCCTTGCCCCGTCCCAATATCTGTGGGGCTACCACCGCTACAAGCAGCCGCGTGGCCTCGACATCGGCGCGGCCCCAAAGCCGCCAGCGCCGCCAGCACAGTCGGCATCACGCACCGCCAACGTTTCGCAGGAGCGCTGAATGCTGTCCCGTTTCGGCGCGCGCTGCGTCATCGCCTTGCTGTGGTTGCTGCACTTTTTACCGCTTCCCTTGTTGGCCGCGCTGGGGCGGGGCTTGGGCGCGCTGTTGTGGCGCTTGGCCGCAGCCCGCCGGCGCATTGCCTTGCGCAACCTGGAGCTGTGTTTCCCGGAGCTGACGCCGACAGAGCGCACGGCGCTGGCGCGCGAACACTTTGGCTGGATGGGCCGCAGCTTGCTGGAGCGTGGCCTGCTCTGGTTTGCGTCCGCCGAGCGTTTGAAGCGGCTGGTGCAAGTCAAGGGCAACATCTTGCTGGCCGAGCAAAGCGATGCGCCGGTGATGTGGTTGCTGCCGCATTTCGCCGGGCTGGAATGGTCGGGGCCGGCCTTGATGCTGAACCAGAGCAACCCCGGTGTGGATGTCTATCAGCGCCAGAGCAACCCGGTCTTCGATGCGCAGCTGCTGGCCGGACGGGCCCGTTTTGGCAAGACCGCTTTTGTCGATCGGCGCGACGGCATACGCCCGGTACTGCGCTTGATTCGCCAGGGTTATGCCTTTTTGAATGCGTCGGACATGGACTTCGGTGCCAAGGATTCCGCCTTCGTGCCCTTCTTCGGTGTGCCCGCCTGCACGCTGTTGGCACCGTCCAAAATTGCCAGCAGCATGGGCATGCAGGTGCAGCCTTTGGTGATGACCATGCTGCCCGGCGGTCAGGGCTATGTGGCGGAAGCGTTCGAGCCGCTGACCAACTACCCCAGCGGCGACCTGCTGGCCGACGCCCACACGCTGAACGCTTGGTTGGAGGCCCGTATCCGCGAACACCCGGCCCAGTATCTGTGGGTGCACAAGCGCTTCAAGACGCGGCCGGAGGGTGAGGCGTCGGTATACGGGCGGCGATAATCTTGCGATGTTTACTAAGTTCACAAAAATGCAAGGCGCGGGCAATGACTTTGTGGTCATCGACTCGACGCGCAAGGCACAGGCGCTGACGGCGGCGCAGATTCGGCATCTGGGCGACCGGCGCTTTGGCGTCGGTTGCGACCAGATCCTGGTGATCGAATCCAGCTCGACGCCGGGGATCGACTTCCGCTACCGCATCTTCAACAACAGCGGTGCCGAGGTTGAGCATTGCGGCAACGGCGCGCGCTGCTTTGTCCGCTACGTCAACGAAAAGGGCTTGAGCGACAAGCGCAGCATTCGGGTCGAGACGATCAATGCGGTGCTGGAGCTGCACTTGCGCGACGACGGCCGCGTCACGGTGGACATGGGCGCGCCGGTCTTTGCGCATGAAAAGATCCCGTTCGACGCGGCCGGTCTGCCGCCGCTGCTGACGAATGGCTTCGAGCAATGGCCGTTGGAAGGGCTGGACGGTTTGGCGGCAGAAGTCGCCGTGCTGTCGATGGGCAATCCGCATGCGGTGCTCCTCGTCGCCGATGTGGACGCGGCACCGGTGCTGA
>JBIIVZ010000330.1:0-3637 GCA_044339175.1 Roseateles sp. | reverse complement strand
GCCTTGACCTTGGCGAAGATGCTGGCAAAACCAGCAGGATCGCGCACAGCCAGATCGGCCAAGACCTTGCGGTCGATTTCGATCTGAGCCTTTTTCAGACCAGCAACAAACACGCTGTAGGTCAGGCCCAGGCTACGGGAAGCCGCATTGATACGGGCAATCCAGAGCGCACGGAACACACGCTTCTTGGCGCGACGGTCACGGTAGGCGTATTGGCCCGCCTTCATCACCGCCTGTTTGGCGATGCGGAAGACGTTCTTACGACGACCACGATAGCCCTTGGCTAAAGCCAGGACCTTCTTGTGACGGGCACGTGCGGTAACACCACGTTTAACGCGAGGCATAGTAGTTTTCCTTCAGAAGTCGGTCAGAGGCCAGCAAACGGCAACATTTGAGCCATGTGGCCCATGTTGGTCGAGTGCACTGAAACAGAACCACGCAACTGGCGTTTGTTCTTTGTCGACTTCTTCGTCAGGATGTGACGCTTGAAGGCTTGACCGCGCTTGACGGTGCCACCTGGACGAACGCGAAAGCGTTTCTTCGCGGCGCTTTTGGTCTTCATTTTGGGCATGATTGCTCCTTCTTGTGACGCTTCCAGGGGCGCCTGCAAAACTCTTGCAGATCTTGGTGGCCTCTGGAGGCTAATAAGCCCGCCGACGACCAAATCAGCGGGCTGTATAAAAAACTACTGCAACAACAAATTTTCTAAAAAGGTTGAGAAATTTTAGCTGCGCTGAAACTCGCGTTTTCGTAGCGAGCGGTTGTCAGGCTTGGGCGGGAAGCACAGGAACCGGAGCGTACTTTAGGTACGTGAGGATTCCGAGCATCCGGTCAACGACGCATGGCGGCCGCGCAATAGAAAATTTCTCAGCCTCTTAACGCTTTTTCGGTGCCAGCACCATGATCATTTGCCGGCCTTCCAGCCTGGGCATGTTCTCGACCACGGCCACATCCGCCAATTCGTCACGAATGCGCTCAAGCAAGCGCATGCCGATGTCTTGGTGGGTGATTTCGCGGCCACGGTAACGCAGAGTTACCTTGCCTTTGTCGCCATCCTCGGCGATGAAGCGGCGCAGATTACGCATCTTGATGATGTAGTCGCCCTCGTCCGTGCCCGGACGGAATTTGACTTCCTTGATCTCGATGACCTTCTGCTTGGACTTCGCCTCGGCCGCGCGCTTTTGCTCGATGTATTTGAACTTGCCGTAGTCCATCAAACGGCACACCGGAGGCGTGGCGGTTGCGGAGATTTCGACAACGTCCACATCCAACTCGCCGGCCATACGCAGCGCTTCTTGGATGCTCACAATTCCGAGCGGCTCGTTTTCCGGGCCATTCAGCCGGACTTCGGGAGCCATGATTTCGCGGTTCAGCCTGTGCTTGCGCTCAGGGATGGCTCGACGGTCAGCAAATGTAGCGATGGTGCATACCTTTCAGCGAGCCTCAAGGCAAGAGGCCCAAACAAAATAAAATGCGCTCGGGCTAGAAACCTCAGACCTTGTGGGCGATATCGGCGGAAATCTTCACCAGGAAGTCTTCCAAAGCCATCACACCCAGATCTTGGTTGCCACGAGCGCGCACCGCAACGGTTCCATTTGCCTTCTCCTTGTCGCCTACGACGAGGATATACGGAACCTTCTGCAAAGAATGCTCGCGGATTTTATACGTGATCTTCTCGTTGCGCAAATCTGCGTGGACTCTAAGTCCTTGTTTCTGTAGCGACTTCGCTATTTCCGTGACGTAATCGGCCTGCGCGTCGGTGATATTGGCGATCACGATCTGGGTCGGTGCCAACCAAGCCGGCAGCGCGCCGGAGTGCTGCTCGATCAAAATCCCGATGAACCGCTCCAAGCTGCCGACGATGGCGCGGTGCAGCATGACCGGCGTTTTACGCTGGCTGTCTTCGTCGACATACTCGGCACCCAGTGTGGCCGGCATCGAGAAGTCCACCTGCATCGTGCCGCATTGCCACTGTCGACCCAGCGCGTCCTTCAGCGTGTACTCGATCTTTGGCCCGTAAAAGGCACCATCGCCGGGCGAGATGACGAAATCGCAACCGGAAGCACGCAAGCTCTCGATCAGCGCATGTTCGGCCTTGTCCCAGCTTTCCTCGGTGCCGATGCGGGCCTCAGGGCGGGTCGCCACTTTGTAGATGATGTCGGTGAAGCCAAAGTCTTGGTAGACCGCGCGCAGCAGCGCCGTGTAGTTGACGCACTCTTCAAGAATCTGCGCCTCGGTGCAAAAAATATGGCCGTCGTCCTGTGTGAAGCCGCGCACACGCATGATGCCGTGCAAGCCACCGGTCGGCTCGTTGCGATGGCATTGGCCGAACTCGCCAAAGCGCAGCGGCAAATCACGGTAGCTCTTGATGCCGTGGTTGAAGATCAGGATGTGGCCGGGGCAGTTCATCGGCTTGAGCGCGTAGTCGCGCTTTTCCGACTCGGTCGTGAACATATTGTCACGATACTTCTGCCAGTGGCCGGTCTTCTCCCACAGTGAGCGATCCAGCAATTGCGGGCCTTTCACTTCCAGATAACCGTTGTCACGGTAGACCTGGCGCATGTATTGCTCGACCTGCTGCCAAACCGTCCAGCCCTTCGGATGCCAGAACACCACACCCGGCGCATGCTCGTCGATGTGGAAAAGGTCGAGTTCGCGGCCCAGCTTGCGGTGGTCGCGCTTCTCGGCTTCTTCGAGCATCAGCAGATACTTCTGCAAGTCATCCTTGGTGGCCCAGGCCGTGCCGTAGATGCGCTGCAACTGCTCGTTGCGGTGGTCGCCGCGCCAGTAGGCACCGGCCACCTTCATCAGCTTGAAATGTTTCAGCTTGCCGGTCGATGGCACATGGGGGCCACGGCACAGGTCGGTGAACTTGCCCTCGGCGTACAGCGACACGTCCTGGTCGGCCGGAATGCTCTCGATGATTTCGGCCTTGTAGGCTTCACCCAAGCTCTTGAAATAGGCCACCGCTTCGTCGCGCGGCAACACGGTGCGGGTGACGCGCTCGTCCTTCTTGGCCAATTCGCCCATCTTCGACTCGATCGCCGCCAAATCCTCCGGCGTGAACGGGCGCTTGTAGGCAAAGTCGTAGAAGAAACCATGCTCGATCACCGGACCGATGGTGACCTGCGCGTCCGGGAACAACTCCTTGACGGCATAGGCCAACAAGTGCGCGGTCGAATGGCGGATCACCTCCAGCCCGGCAGGGTCCTTGTCCGTGATGATGGCCAATTGCGTGTCGGCTTCCAGCAAAAAGCTGGTGTCCACCAAACGCGCCGCCTCACCCGTGCCGACGCGGCCGGCCAAGGCCGCTTTGGCCAACCCTGCGCCGATGGAAGCCGCCACTTCGGCCACGGTGACGGCTTGCGGGAACTCGCGCTTGGAACCGTCGGGCAATTGAATCGAAATCATCGGGTACTCCGGAATCTGCGGGCCGATCATGGGCCGGAAATTAAAAAAACGCGGTCTGTCGCCGCGCTTTGTGGGGTGCTGTGAGGCCTATTACAGGTACGCGATTGTAGTCAAGGTCCGCGCTGTTGCGATCTTATGGCCAGGGCTAGCCGGGCCTACTGCGCGACTTGGGCTGCCTGCATCAAAGCTTCACCTCCAGCGCCGCACCGAAGTTGGTCCGACCGCT
>JBIIVZ010000329.1:0-3640 GCA_044339175.1 Roseateles sp. | reverse complement strand
GTGGTGGCGGTGATGGCGGGTTTGTCCGACACCCCGGTCAACACCTGTTCGATCGGCTTTGACGACCCGGCGTTCAATGAATCCGCTTTTGCCCAGACGGTGGCCGATCGCTACAAAACCAACCACCGTTTGGAGGTCGTCAAAAGCGACGACTTCGATTTGATTGATCTGCTGGCCCGTTTGTACGACGAGCCTTTTGCCGACAGTTCCGCCATTCCCACCTACCGCGTTTGCCAGTTGGCGCGCCAGCATGTGACGGTGGCGTTGTCCGGGGACGGCGGTGATGAGACCTTTGGCGGTTACAGGCGCTACCGCATGCATTTGATGGAAGACCGCATGCGCCAAGCGATGCCGGCGGCGTTGCGCCAACCGTTGTTCGGCTTGCTGGGCAAGGTTTATCCGAAGGCCGACTGGGCACCGCGCATGTTCCGCGCCAAAACCACCTTTGAAGGTATGGCACGCACGTCGGTCGAGGCCTATTTCCACTCGGTCTCCATCATGCGTGGCCCGATGCGGGAGCAGTTGTTCAGCCCACGCTTCAAGTCTGAACTGGCGGGTTACACCGCCGAGGTGGTGTTCGAGCAACACGCGGCGCGGGCCAATACCGACGACCCGCTGGCCTTGATCCAGTATCTTGACCTGAAGACCTATCTGGTCGGCGACATCAACACCAAGGTCGACCGCGCCAGCATGGCCCACTCCCTTGAGGTGCGCGAGCCACTGATGGACCACCCGCTGGTCGATTGGCTGGCGACCTTGCCTTCATCGATGAAGGTGCGCGGGCAGGAGGGTAAATACCTGCTTAAAAAGGCGCTGGAGCCACAACTCTCCGACGACATCCTGTATCGCCCGAAGATGGGATTTGCCGTACCGCTGGCACGCTGGTTCCGCGGCCCGTTGAAGCAGCGTGTACGCGCGGCCGTGCTCGGGCCACGCCTTGCTTCGACCGGCTGGTTCAATGCTGACTATTTGCGCCATTTGGTGGACGCCCACCAAAGCGGTGCCAGCGACTACAGCGCCCCGCTCTGGACCCTGCTGATGTTCGAGGCCTTTTTGCGGCAGGTGGTGGATGGCGGCGATGGTGACGCGTCGCTGGCCAAGTCCACCGGGGCCATGTCAACCGTTACTGCGGAGCTTGCTGTTTCATGAGTCTTTGCGTCCTTCATTTATTGGATCACTCGATCCCCCTGCACAGCGGCTACACCTTCCGCACGCTGTCGCTGTTGCGTGAGCAGCGCAAGCTGGGGTGGGAGACTCACCAACTGACCAGTCCCAAGCATGGTGAGAGCCTGGCGGGCGAGGCCACGGACGCGTTGGAAGAAACGGTCGATGGTTGGCACTTTCATCGCACGCCGGTGCCCGCTGGTGGTCTGCGTATTCCCGGCATTGCTGAAATGCGCTTGATGCGTCAATTGGAAGACAGGCTGCAAACGGTGGCCGAACAGCTCAGGCCACAGATATTGCACGCCCATTCGCCGGTGTTGAACGCCTTGCCGGCACTCAAAGTCGGGCGGCGTTTGGGCATTCCGGTCGTCTACGAAGTGCGCGCTTTCTGGGAGGATGCCGCCGTCGACCACGGCACGACGAGCGAGGGCAGCTTGCGTTATCGCATGACTCGGCGCATGGAAACCCATGCCTTGCAACGCGCCGATCATGTGTTCACCATTTGTGAGGGCTTGCGCAGCGACATCGTCGGTCGCGGTATCCCGGCAAGTCGGGTGACGGTGATCCCCAACGCAGTCGATATCGAATTGTTCGAACCCGGCGGGCAGCCCGATGCCGCGTTGAAAGCCAAGCTTGGTCTGAGCCACTCTACGGTGCTGGGTTTCATCGGCTCGTTCTACGCCTACGAGGGACTGGATCTGCTGCTGAACGCCTTGCCGCAGATCTTGGCTTCCCAGCCCGATGTTCGCTTGCTGCTGGTCGGCGGCGGGCCGCAGGAGGCCGCGCTGAAGGCCCAAGCCCAGCGCTTGGGGCTGCAAGATCATGTGTTGTTCACCGGTCGTGTGCCGCACGCCGAGGTGGGGCGCTATTACGACCTGATTGACGTGCTGGTCTATCCGCGCCATTCGATGCGCTTGACCGAACTGGTCACACCTCTGAAACCGTTGGAGGCGATGGCGCAGGGGCGCATTCTGGTGGCTTCGGATGTGGGCGGGCACAAGGAGCTGATTCGCGACGGCGCGACTGGCGTGCTCTTCCCGGCCGGCAGTGTCCCAGGGCTGGTCGCGTCGATTCTGCAAATGCTGGCAGGCCGCAAAACTTGGCCCGCTTTGCGCGCGCAGGGCAGAGCTTTTGTTGAGCGAGAGCGCAGTTGGAGCAAGTCGGTGTCCTTCTACAAAAAGCCATTCACCGCGCTTTGTGAGGCCGCCGCCAAGGCGCGAGGACCTGGTCGTGAGTGATCAGCGGTGGCGTGTTTTGATGGCTGGCCCGTTGCCGCCCGCAGTGGGCGGTATGGCCTCTGTCATGGCGGCTTTGGCAAGCTCATCGCTGTCCAGCCGCACGAGGCTCACCTTGTTTGACACCGGCAAGCAAACGCCCGCGGGCCGGAGCCTGCTTGCCGGCATCGTGGCCAGGATTCGGCTCATGTCGAAGTGGTGGCGGCTGCTCGGACGCGTGAGGCCTGGCCAACAGCCGCTTACACATTTGCACACATGCAGTGGGCTGACCTTCTTTCTGGACGGTGGCTTGTTGGTGTTGGCCCGGATGCGCGGTGAGACCACGGTACTGCACGTGCATGGAGCTCGTTTTGAAGAGTTCCTTGACGAACTCGCTCCTCCGCTTCGTTCACTGGCTCGCTGGCTTGCGAGGCGTGCTCATGTGGTTGTCGTGCTGTCCGATGAATGGCGCGAACGATTAAGCAAGCGTTTGCCGGGTGCAAACTTGAAGGTCGTAAGTAACGGAGTTGCCCCGAGTACCAAGCTGCGCGCAGTGTGTGGAGCGCGAGCTCCTCGGTTCTTGTTTCTGGGTAATTTATGTCGTCGCAAGGGTATCCATGTGTTGCTCCAAGCTGCTGCTGTGTCGAGTGGAAATTGGGCACTTGATCTGGCTGGCGGCGAAGAAGAGCCCGGCTTTACCGACTGGACGCGTGCGGAGATTACCCGGCTTGGTTTGGCCGGGCGCGTGCGATTACTGGGGCCTGTGCTTGGTGCCGCAAAGGCTGACCTGCTGGCTGGCGCAGCGGGATTCGTACTACCTTCATTGGCAGAAGGGCTGCCGATGGCACTTTTGGAGGCGATGGCCTCAAAGCTGCCCGTCGTCGTGACGCGAGTTGGTGCCATGCCCGAGGTCGTACGTGACGAGTTTGAAGGCCTGCTGGTCGATGCTGAGGATGCTCCGGCTTTGGCCGCAGCATTGGACCGACTGGCTAACGACGCTGGCTTGCGTGCCCGGATGGGCCGCGTTGCAGAACAAACCTGCACCCAGAGGTTTGGTGTCGAGACCATGGTGGAGAGTTTGATGACCGTTTATGAGCAAGCAGCACATCGAAGGCCGTCGCCATGAACAGGAGGCGGTTCGTTGAAACCGAGCGCAATTGGACTCAATCCGTCGGCCACTATCCGGCCGTCTACCAACGCTTGATCGAAGCGAACCAAGCCGCTGGGCAAGGTCGTTCCCTATGATCGAGCCGGGTTTCAGC
>JBIIVZ010000328.1:0-3642 GCA_044339175.1 Roseateles sp. | reverse complement strand
TTCACCACCCCCTCGTCAAACACAAGATCGGCCTGATGCGCGAGGCCGACATCTCGACGAAGAAGTTTCGCGAGTTGACCGGCGAGGTTGCCCGGCTGTTGGCCTACGAGGCCACGGCAGATTTCCCGCTCGAAAAAACGATGATCAACTGCTGGAGCGGCCCGACCGAGGTCGACCAGATCGCTGGCCGCAAGGTCACCGTCGTGCCGATTCTGCGGGCGGGCTTGGGCATGCTTGAGGGCGTGCTGGACATGATCCCGAACGCCAAGATCAGCGTTGTGGGCTTGGCTCGCGATCATGAAACCTTGCAGCCGGTGCATTATTTCGAGCGCTTTGTCGGTCAGTTGGACGAGCGCACCGCCCTGATCGTCGACCCGATGCTGGCGACCGGCGGCTCGATGAACGCCACCATCGAGTTACTCAAGCGCCGTGGCTGCAAAGACATCCGGGCGCTGGTGCTGGTGGCCGCTCCCGAGGGCGTGGCCGCCATGAACGCCGCTCACCCGGACGTGCGCTGCTGGACGGCTGCCATCGACAGCCACCTGAACGAGCAGGGCTACATCATTCCCGGCCTCGGCGATGCCGGCGACAAGATTTTTGGGACCAAAGACGCCTGACAGTCAGGTAGGGCGGGTCGCAATCCCAATGCCGTTCAGAAAGAGTCCGTTCGCCCTGAGCTTGTCGAAGGGTTGTCGGAAGCGGGGGAAGTCCTTCGACAGGCTCAGGACGAACGGTTTACTGACTAAGGAGTGGTATTGAGTCGTGATCTGCGTGTGGCCGACTGTGGCCCGTGTTGCGCCAAGCCCGCTCCCGTCGGCAGGTCGCTGCCCGTGCTGAAGTTGCCCGCGGGTCTTGACCCGCCCTACGTCGCTTGAGAACTTCGGAAGTTTGAAGGTAGAGGGTGGGAACTTTTGTAGCGAGCGGTCGTCAGGCTAGGCGGACGGGGCACAGGAACCGGAACGTACTTCAGGTACGTGAGGATTCCGAGCACCCGGCCAACGACGCATGGCGGCCGCGCAGTAAAAAGTTTTCACACTCTCAAACCCAGCCGAGCGCACCCAGCACGCCGCCGCCGAGCACCATCCACACCACGCTGAGCCGGGTGCGCAGTGTCAGGGCGATGGTGGCGGCGATCAAGGCCAGCGTCGGCAGTCGGTGTTCCGGTGCGCGCAAATAGGGCTCGGCCAGCAGCCAGCCGGTGGCCAGCAGCAAGCCGACAGTCAGCGGTGCCATGCCGGCGGTGAAGGCCCGCACTCCGGGACTCTCCTTGTTGGCTTTGGCCCAGCGCGTGGCAGCCAGCACCAGGGTCGTGGAGGGCAGCATGATGCCGGCCATGGCCGCCAGCGCGCCGTTCAAGCCGGCCACGTTCCAGCCCAGTACGGCCACAAACAGCACGTTGGGGCCGGGTGCGGCCTGGGCCAGCGCAATCGATGAGGTGAACTGTGTGTCGGTCAACCACTGTTGCTGGCTGACCATGTAGCGGTGCATTTCTGGCGCGGTGGTGATGGCACCGCCAATGGCCAACAGCGAGAGCATCAAAAAGTGCAGGAACAAGCTGCCCAGCTCGACCGGTGCCGTCATCGCTTCAAGCCTCGCCAAGCCAGCGCCATGCCGACGCCGCCCAGGCTCAACACCAGCAGCGGCAGCGGCAAACGCAAGCCGAGAATTGCCAGCACGCTGAACGCCGCCAGCAACAACCCCGCCGCAGGCCCGACCGGGTTGCGCCGCAGGGCGGGCAGCAACTTCACGCCGGTGGCCAGTATCAGCCCGGCCGACACCGCACCCATGCCGCGCAGCGCGTTGCCGACGACCGGATGCGCGGCCAATTGCCCATACATTGCCGCCATGCCGATGACCAAGCAGAACGGCAGCACCAGCATGCCGGCCAAGGCCACAAAAGCCCCGCGAAAGCCGAAAAATCGGTCGCCGATCATCAGTGACAGGTTGACCACATTGGGGCCTGGCAAGACCTGGGCAATTGAGAGCGTTTCCAGAAATTCTTCAGCCGTCAGCCAGCCCAGCCGTTCGACCAACTCGCGCTGCGCCACCGCCAGCACGCCGCCAAAGCCTTGCAGGGCCAGGCGGTTGAAGGCCAGAAACAAGGCCCATAGCGTGGTCGGGGCCGGGTTGCTAGCGCAGGTCGTTTCTGTCCATGCCGCACTCACCGCATGACTTTCAAAGCCTCGGGATTGACGATATTGCTCGGCTGACCGTTGATGAAGTTCATCACGTTGTCAAAAGCCGCGTCGAAATAGAGCTCGTAGCTGTCTTGCTCGACATAACCGATGTGCGGCGTGCAGACCGCGTTTTCCAAGCGCAGCAAGGGGTGGCCTTGCAGGATCGGTTCGCTCTCGAACACGTCGATCGCCGCCATGCCGGGGCGGCCGCGGTTGAGCGCCGACACCAATGCGCTCTCGGTCAGCAACTCGGCCCGCGAGGTGTTGACGAACAGGGCCGTGCGCTTCATGCGGGACAGGTCTTCCAGGCTGATCTGGCCGCGCGTTGCGTCGCTGAGGCGCAAGTGCAGGCTCAGCACATCGCTGCTTTCAAACAAGGCCTCGCGGCTGGGCAGCGCGTTGTAACCGTCAGCGGTAGCGCGCTGGCGCGAGGCTTCGCTGCCCCAGACCTGCACTTGCATGCCGAAGGCTCGCCCGTACCCGGCCACCAATTGCCCGATGCGCCCGTAACCCCACAGCCCCAACGTCTTGCCGCGCAAATTCATGCCGATACCAAAGTTGGCCGGCATCGAGGCGACCTTCAGCCCCGACTGCTGCCAAGCGCCATGCTTCAAATTGCCGATGTACTGTGGCAGGCGGCGCATGGCGGCCATGATCAGGGCCCAAGTCAGCTCCGCCGGTGCCACCGGTGACCCCACACCTTCAGCGACGGCAATGCCCAGCTTGGTGCAAGCCTCCACGTCGAGATGCGGGCCGACGCGGCCGGTCTGCGCAATCAATCTCAATTTCGGCAGCTTTTCCAGCAGTTGCCGGTTGAACTGGGTCCGTTCGCGGATCAGCACCAGCACTTCGGCATCACGCAGCCGAACGGACAGTTGGCCTAAGCCTTTGACCGTATTGGTGAATACCTTGGCATTGAGCTTTTCCAGCTTGTCCGCACAGTGCAGCTTGCGCACTGCGTCTTGATAGTCGTCGAGGATGATGATATTCATGGCCCAGGCATTTTGCCTTGCATGGAGGAGATGTCTTGTGCGGGCGCAAAAATCTGGCCGGCGGCTGAATCGCGCCAGCCGATTCAGCGCAGTAAGGACGGAAATGCCCGCGATTTGCCCTGCATATCGACCCGCCTCGGTGGGCGCTGCGCTTCTAATATCGAGCAAGCCCCCAGGAGCCGTCGATGCGGCCACACCGCCATGGAAATTTCAAACCCCGTCCATCTGAACTCCGCCGCCATGTCGTCGGATGAGTTGTTGCTGAATCAAGCGCGCTCGGGCCAGATGGCGCTGGGCGACTTGATGGAGGCGGCCAACCGTTTGCAAGGTGCCGGCAACGCAACGGGCGCGGCCGCGCTCTATCAACTCTGGATCGCCCACACCCGCTCGCCCTATCTGCATGTGGCTTGCTACAACTGGGGCGCTTTGCTGGGGGCGCTGCAGAAACACGCCGAGGCCGAAAAGGCCTACCG
>JBIIVZ010000327.1:0-3657 GCA_044339175.1 Roseateles sp. | reverse complement strand
CAGCACCCTGAAGGCCGACACCCTGGTGCTCGGCCTTTTTTTTGTCCGATGACACGCCCGATAACCAATGCCTGACAAGACTGGCACCGCGATGAACGAGCTCGATCAATTGCTGCAGACGGCCCAAGGCGAATTCGCCTCGGCCAACACGCCCGCCGACCTGGAAAATGCCAAGGCCCGCTTCCTGGGCAAAGCCGGTCGTGTGACCGAATTGCTCAAAGGCATGGCGGCTTTGCCCGTCGAAGAAAAGAAGGCGCGTGGTGCCGAGATCAATGTCTTGAAGTCGGGCATCGAAGCGGCCCTGACCCAGCGCCGCCAAGCGCTGGCTGATGCCGAGTTGGAGCTGCAATTGAAGGCCGAGGCGCTGGATGTCAGTCTGCCCGGCCGCCAGCGCGGCACCGGGGGTCTGCACCCGATCACCCGGGCTATGGAGCGCATTGAAGCGATCTTCGGTTCGATGGGTTTCGATGTGGCCGATGGTCCCGAGATCGAGAACGACTGGTTCAACTTCACTGCGCTGAACACGCCCGCCGACCACCCGGCGCGCTCGATGCACGACACGTTCTATGTGGAAGGCGGCCATGTGCTACGCACCCACACCAGCCCGATGCAGATCCGTTACGCGGTTCAGCACGTCAAGCGCCACCAGGCCTTGATTGCTGCGGGCGAGGCGATGCCGGAGATCCGTGTCATCGCACCGGGTCGCACCTACCGTGTTGACAGTGATGCCACGCATTCGCCGATGTTTCACCAGGTCGAAGGCCTGTGGGTGGGCGAGAACATCAGTTTCAAGGATCTGAAGTCGGTCTACGTCAACTTCCTGCAGCAGTTTTTCGAGACGACGGAGATGGACATCCGTTTCCGTCCGAGTTATTTCCCGTTCACCGAGCCCAGCGCCGAGATCGACATGATGTTCGGCAGCGGCCCGCTGAAGGGCCGTTGGCTGGAGGTGTCGGGCTCCGGCCAAGTGCATCCGCAAGTGATCCGCAATATGGGCCTCGACCCGGAGCGCTACATCGGCTTTGCCTTCGGCTCCGGCATTGACCGGCTGGCCATGCTGCGCTACGGCGTGGGCGATTTGCGCCTGTTCTTTGATGGCGATCTGCGCTTCTTGAGTCAATTCAAGTAAGCCAGTTCAAGTGAAACCGCTGCAACCATTAAAGAACAGACACCATGCAATTCCCTGAATCCTGGCTGCGGGCCTTTTGCAACCCCGCGCTGAATACCCAAGAGTTGGCCGAGCTGCTGACCATGTCCGGCCTTGAAGTCGAAGAGCTGCGCCCGGTGGCACCGCCGTTCCACGGCATCGTGGTGGCGGAAATCGTCGCGGCCGAGCCGCACCCCAATGCCGACAAGCTGCGGGTTTGCATGGTCAACGCCGGTGGGCCGGAGCTGCTGCAGATCGTCTGCGGCGCACCCAACGCCCGCGTCGGCATCAAGGTGCCACTGGCCATGGTGGGTGCCGAGCTGCCGCCGGCCGACGCTGAAAAGCCGGGTGCCCAGCCGTTCAAGATCAACGTCGGCAAGCTGCGCGGCGTCGACAGCTTCGGCATGCTGTGTTCTGCCAAAGAGCTGAAGCTGAACGACGAGCACGGCGGCTTGCTGGAATTGGCGGCTGACGCCGTCATTGGCCAGAACATCCGTGAGCACCTGACGCTGGATGACACGCTGTTCACGCTGAAGCTGACGCCCAATCTGGCGCATGCGCTGAGCGTCTACGGCATCGCCCGCGAGGTGTCGGCGCTGACCGGCGCGCCGCTGCAGGTGCCCGATATCGCCGCCGTCGTGCCCGCTGTTGCCGATAAATTGCCGATGCGCATCGAAGCGGCCGACCTGTGCGGGCGCTTCTCTGGCCGCGTGGTCAAGGGTGTCAACACCCAAGTGACGACGCCTGCCTGGATGGTTGATCGGCTGGCGCGTTGCGGCCAACGCTCGGTCTCGCCGCTGGTGGACATCTCCAACTACGTGATGTTCGAGTTGGGTCGCCCGTCGCATATTTTCGACCTCGACAAAATCCATGACGAGTTGGTGGTGCGCTGGGCCAAGCCCGGTGAAACGCTGAAGCTGCTGAACGGCAGCACGGTGACGCTGGACGAAGCCGTCGGCGTGGTGGCCGACTCGCAGGGCGTGGAATCGCTGGCCGGCATCATGGGCGGCGACGCCACCGCCGTGTCCGACAGCACGACGAATATCTACGTCGAAGCCGCCTTCTGGTGGCCCAAGGCGGTGATGGGGCGTTCGCGTCGGTTCAATTTTTCGACCGACGCTGGCCATCGCTTCGAGCGCGGTGTCGACCCGGCTCAAACCGTTCTGCACATTGAGCGCATCACCCAACTGATCCTCGACATCTGCGGCGGCCAAGCCGGCCCGATCGACGATCAAGTCACTCAATTGCCCGAGCGCCGTCCGGTTGCCTTGCGCGTTGCCCGTGCTGCCAAGATCATCGGCATGCCGGTCAGTCAAGAAGATTGCGCCCGTGTCTTCACCCGCTTGGGTCTGGAGTTCGTGGAAACTCCCGGCGTGCTGACGGTGACCCCGCCGAGCTGGCGCTTTGACATCCAGATCGAGGAAGACTTGATCGAGGAAGTCATTCGCGTGTTGGGTTACCCGAACCTGCCGTCCACCCCGCCGCTGGCCCCTGTGGTGGGCAAGGTGGCGTCGGAGTCGCGCCGCTCAGTCCATGCGCTGCGCCACGCGATTGCCGCCCGCGATTATCACGAGACGATCAATTTCAGCTTCGTCGAGGCGCGCTGGGAAAAAGAGCTGGCCGGCAACGATCAGCCGATCCAGTTGTTGAACCCGATTGCCGCGCCGCTGGCCGTCATGCGTTCCAGCCTGTTGGGCAGCTTGATCAATGCGTTGCGTTACAACCTGAGCCGCAAGGCGACCAGGGTGCGGCTGTTCGAGATCGGCCGCGTGTTCCTGCGTGATGCCTCGGTGCTGGAGAGCGACGCCAGCATTGCCGGCGTGTCCCAACCGATGCGTGCAGCCGGACTGGCCTTCGGCCCGGCCGAGCAGCAGCAATGGAGCGGCCGCGACCGCAATGTCGATTTCTTCGACGTGAAGGGCGACCTGGAGGCCCTGTTTGCGCCGGCTCAGCTGAGCTTTGTGGCGGCCGAGCATCCGGCCCTGCACCCGGGCCGCAGCGCGCGTATCGAGCTGAACGGGCGGGTGATCGGCGTCGTGGGCGAGTTGCACCCGAAATGGCGTCAGGGCTACGAGCTGAGCGGCGCGCCGATTCTGTTCGAACTGGATCTGCAAGCCATGCTGGAACGCAGCCTGCCGCTTGCGCAAGCCATTCCGCGTCAACAAGCCGTGCAGCGTGACATTGCTGTCATCGTCGGCGAATCGGTGACTCACGCAGCCCTGATGCAGACCATTGCGGCCGCGCACACCGGGCTGATTCGGTCTGCCAAGCTGTTCGACGTGTTCAAGCCCGCACAAGTGAGCGCCGACATGGCCGCCGGTGAGCGCAGCATGGCGGTGCGCCTGGAACTGCTGGACGACGAAGCAACGTTGACCGACGAGCGCATCGAACAAACAGTGGCCGCCGTGATCGCAGCCTTGAGCCAAAACCTGGGCGCGCGGCTGCGCGGCTGAACTCCATCAAAGGCTGGCAATGAGCGATGACGACAACAAAGACGGCACAGCACCCCG
>JBIIVZ010000326.1:0-3667 GCA_044339175.1 Roseateles sp. | reverse complement strand
GGCAGGTAGCGGCGGATCTTCATCGCCAAGTCACCTTCCACCACTTGCGCGTGGTACAGGTCCATCTGCACCTTCAGATTGGCCGCACCGACTTCAGCCACGATGCCGTGCGCATGGTCCTGCCGGTTCAAGAAGAAGCCCGGCATGTCGCGCTCGTTGATCGGCTCGATCAGGATGTCCAGCCCCAGCTTGGCGGCCTCGGTCGCCGCATAACGCAGGTTGTCGACGTAGGTGGCTTGCACCTCGGCGCGGCGGGTACCGGCCGGCAACAGGCCCGCCATTACATGGATGCGCGGGCAGTTCAGCGCCAGCGCGTAGGCGATCGCTTGGCCGATGCCGTCCTGGAACTCGGCCTCGCGGCCGGGCAGGCAAGCCAAGCCGCGCTCGCCCGCCTCCCAGTGGCCCGGCGGCGCGTTGAACAGCACTTGCTGCAAGCCGTTGGCCTGCAGGCGGGCGGCCAGTTCTTGGGCGGGGTAGGCGTAGGGGAACAAGTATTCAACCGCCTTGAAGCCGTCGCGGGCGGCGGCGGCAAAGCGGTCGAGGAAGTCCACATCGTTGTAGAGCATGGACAGATTGGCGGCAAAGCGGGGCATGGTGGGGTTCTCGTGTGGGGTGTGTTCGGCTTACCAACTGGCCCCGAAGGTTTGGCGCAGCTCTTCAATCTGCGCTTCGCTCAAGGGAGTGGCTGGCGGGTTGGTGAGGCAGCAAAGGCGGGCGGTTTCTTCCAGCTCTTCCAGCACCGCCATCGCGGCGGCCGGGCTGTCATGCCAGACATTCGGGCCTAGCCGGGCCAGCATCACCGCTCGGATGGGCCGGCCGGCTTGGGCATAGCGGGTGATCGCCTGTGCCACCGCTTCGGCGGCCTCGGGCGCGCCGGGCCGGTGGTAGGCGATGTGCGGCACATGGCCGACCTTCATGACGAAGTAGGGCGTGATCGGGGGCAGCAGTTCGGCCTCCAGCGGCAACGCGCCGCTGGCGCTGGTGTCGGCCCGCAGCGAGCAAGCCACCAGATGCGTGCTGTGGGTGTGGATCACGCAGCGGGCGGCAGTGGTCGCGGCTGTGATCTGGGCGGCGGCCTCGCTGGCGGCATAAATGCGGCGGTGCAGCAGGATGGTCTTGCTGGCACGGTCGCCGCTGATCTGCAGGCCTTGCGCGTCCAGGCGCGCCAGCCGCTGCGGCTGCAGCGTGCCCAGGCAGGCATCGGTCGGCGTGATCAGGTAGCCGTCGGCCAGCCGCACGCTGATGTTGCCGGCCGTGGCATGCACATAGCCACGCGCAAACAGCTCGCCGCCGACGCGGCAAATCTCCGCGCGGGCTTCGGTCTCATCCAGAAAGTCGGGGCTGTTCAGCACAGAGCAAAGGCCTTGGTGAAGAAATCGGTGCTGCCGAAGTTACCCGATTTCAGCGTCAGGTGCAGGCCTGCGGGCGCGGCCTCGGCGGCGGCAAAACACCAGGGCACGCCCGGGTCGATTTGAGTGCCGATGCGCATTTGCGCAATGCCCAGCGCCTGCACGCAAGCGCCCGCGGTTTCGCCCCCAGCCACGATCAATTGCCGCACGCCCAGTTCGACCAGCCCGCGCGCAATGTTGGCAATCGTCTGCTCGACCAGCGCACCCGCTTGCTCGACGCCCAGCTGACCTTGAATGGCGCGCACCGCCGACGGCTCGGCGGTCGAGTAGACCAGCAGCGGGCCGCTGGCCAACTGCGCCTTGGCCCAGGTCAGCACCTCGGCGGCCACGTCGACGCCGGCCGCAATGCGCAGCGGGTCGATCGCAAAGCTTGGGCGGCCGCTTTTGATGAACTCCATCACCTGCTGGTTGGTCGCCACCGAGCAACTGCCCGAGACGATCGCTTGCAGGCCGGTGGCGGCTGGCAGATCGGCCGCTTGCGAGCTGGGCTCGATGCCGAAATTGGCCGGCAGCGCGATGGCCACGCCGGAGCCCGCCGTCACCAGCGGCAGGTCGCTCAGCGCCGGGCCCAGGCGCAGCAGGTCGGCGTTCGACACCGCATCGACGATGGCCATCGCCACGCCCTGGGCTTGCAGCTCCTGGATGCGGGCCCGGATGGCGGCCTCGCCCTGCGCCACCACTTGATGGTCGATCAGGCCGACCTTTTGCGTCGTCTGCGCTTGCAGCACCCGCACCAGGTTGGCGTCGGTCATCGGCGTCAGCGGGTGGTTCTGCATGCCGCTCTCGTTCAGCAGCACGTCGCCCACGAACAAATAGCCCTTGAAGACGGTGCGCTTGTTGTCCGGGAAGGCGGGGGTGGCGATGGTGAACGGCGTGTTCAGCGCCTGCATCAGCGCGTCGGTGACCGGGCCGATATTGCCGGCTGCGGTGCTGTCGAAGGTCGAGCAGTATTTGAAATAGATCTGCTGTGCGCCTTGCGCCTGCAGCCAGCGTAGGGCTGCCAGCGATTGCTCGACCGCTTCGGCCTTGGGCAGCGTGCGCGACTTCAGCGCCACCACGACCGCATCGGCTTCGGTGTCGAGCAGCGCGCCCGGTACGCCAATCGTCTGCACCACGCGCATGCCGGCGCGCACCAGGTTGTTGGCCAGATCGGTGGCACCGGTGAAATCGTCGGCAATGCAGCCGAGCAGAATCTTCTTTGCAGTCATGCGCTTACTTCTTGTTGGCTGGGGCCGTGGTGGCAACAGCGGCCGGCAGGGTGATGCCCGGGAAGATCTTGATCACCGCGCTGTCATCTTCCTTGGCGAAGCCGGCCGTCGAGGCCTGCATGAACATCTGGTGCGCGGTGGAGGCCAGCGGCAGCGGGAATTTGCTGGCGCGTGCGGTGTCCAGCACCAGCCCCAGGTCCTTGACGAAAATGTCCACGGCCGACAGCGGCGTGTAGTCGCCGGCGAGCACATGGGCCATGCGGTTCTCGAACATCCAGCTGTTGCCGGCGCTGTGGGTGATCACCTCGTACAGGGCAGCGGCTGCTATGCCTTCACGCAGGCCCAGCGCCATCGCCTCGGCCGCTGCCGCGATATGCACGCCGGCCAGCAACTGATTGATGATCTTGACCTTGCTGCCGGCACCGGCCTGGTCGCCCAGGCGGTAGACCTTGCCGGCCATCGCATCGAGCACGGCGTTGGCAACGGCATAGGCCTCGGGCTTGGCCGAAGTCATCATCGTCATCTGGCCGGTAGCGGCCTTGGCGGCTCCGCCGGAGATCGGGCCGTCGACGTAATGGATGCCGGCGGCATTGAGTTTGGCTTCCAGCGCCACCGACCAGTTCGGATCGACAGTCGAGCACATGATGAAGCAACTGCCCGGCGGCATGGCGGAGGCCGCGCCGCCAGCGCCGAACAGCACCGCTTCCGTTTGCGCCGCGTTCACCACCACCGACACCAGCACATTCACGGCCGCCGCCACCGAGGCCGGTGAGCTGTGCGCCGTGCCGCCTTCAGCCGCGAAAGCCTCGGCCGCGCCGGGCCGCACATCGCAAACGTGGACGGCAAAGCCCTGGTTGCGCAGCGTCTTGGCAATGCCCGCGCCCATCGCGCCGAGGCCAATCACGCCCACTGTTTTGTTGTTCATTTTTTGTTCCTTCTGTTTGAATTGTTGAGTTTGGTTGCCGGGGCTGCTGACATCGGGTGCTCTCTCACTCCGCTGCGCTCCTCCTTGACTTCGCTGCAGGACACCCCAGATGCCCTTGCTGAACG
>JBIIVZ010000325.1:0-3674 GCA_044339175.1 Roseateles sp. | reverse complement strand
CCTACCCCGCCCTTGTAGAGCAATACAACGCGGTCAAGTTGCAGTCTTCACACCTTGGCGCGGCGAACTATAGAGCCGCAAAATCTGCATTTATCGCCACCGTTCTGGCGTCTTGCAAGGCAAAAAATAACCCCTCTTTCAACCAGACTGGCGCAGACGCTCCTGCGCCGGGCTTCAGTTCATTCTCGCGCGGCACCGCTTCTGTCGAGGTCGTCCGCTACAGCCGTGAATGGCCCACTATTTTCGAGGCCGAGAAGCGTGTTCTTCAGTCAGTCCTTGGGCATTGGCTCGTGGGTGAGATTCAACACACCGGTAGTACAGCGGTCGTAAGGCTTTCGGCAAAGTCGGTCAGCGACATCATGGCTCCCGTTGCCTCGCTTCATGAGTCGAAGGCAGCCATTCCCGCAGCCGGAAGTCCGCACACATCACCTTCACCTCGTGCCGCTTGGAGGTCAACTGTGGCTCGATCTCTTGGCGCTTGGCGCTTCGCGCCTGCCAAGCGATCGCTGCTGAATGCATCAACTTGAAGAGGCGCTTTGCAAGCCAGCTCCCCCGATGATCGCGAGGTCCACGCGAAGGGAAAGACACCATTTGAATTCTGTCGAGATAACAATCAATTGACGCGGCAAGGCGGCGTGGCCGCTGTTTCTCAAAATACCAAGCTGTAGAACTGCTCGGCTTTGATTCTCGGTCAGGCTGACTGCGACAGAACCGCGGCCCGATGGCCCCAGCCAAGGGCAGCGGATGCTCACAACGCGTGCGTCACCAGCTTGAAGTCTGGGTCCTCGGCAAACGGTTTGACGCTGAAGCCCAGGCCACGCATCAGCTTCAGCATGCCGGAGTTGTTGGCCAGCACCAGGCCGTCCATTGTGGCCAGGCCTTTGTCACGCGCCACTTCCATGATGCTTTCCATCAGGCGCGAGCCCAGGCCCTTGCCGCTGAAGTCGTCGGCCACCAGCAGCGCGAACTCGCAACTCGACGAGTCAGGGTTGGTGACGTAGCGGGACACGCCGATGATGCGTTCGGTCACCGTGACCGTGCCGTCCGCTGCGGTGCTGCGGGCCTTCAGCACCGCCACCAGGGCCATCTCGCGGTCGTAGTCGATCAGGGTGAAGCGAGCCAACATCGTTGGCGGCAGTTGCGTCATCGACGACACAAAGCGGAAATAGCGGCTTTCCGGCGTCAGGTGCTGCACCAGCTCCTGCAACATCTGCGCATCGTTCGGGTGCACCGGCCGCACGGTGTATTCACCGCCGGTACCGCCCAACCCGCGCAGCGGCCAGACCTGCTCGTAGCGCGCCGGATAGGGCAGGATGGCCAGGTGCTGGTAAGGGTTGGCGCGGCTGCTGAGCACTTGCGTGGCCGCGTCGATGACGATGCGAGCATCCACAGCCACCGCCCCAGATTCGTCCACGATGATGGGGTTGATGTCCATCTCGCGCAGCTGCGGCAGCTCGCAGACCATTTCGGACACCCGCAGCAGCACCTGCTCCAGCGCGTCCATGTCCACCGCGCTGGCACCGCGCCACTCGCCCAGGGTTTCGGCCACGCGCGAACGTTCGATCAAGCGGCGCGCCAGGTATTGGTTCAGCGGCGGCAGCTCCATCGCCCGGTCGTTGATCAGCTCGATCATCAAGCCGCCGGCACCGAACACGATGACCGGGCCGAACGGGTCGTCGGTGACCAACCCGATAGAGATTTCGCGGCCGCGCCGGGCGCTGGCCATCTTCTGCACGCTGACGCCGTTGATGCGGGCGTTCGGCGCTTGCGCTTTCACGCGCTCGACCATGTCGGTATAGCCGTCGCGGGTCGCGGCTCCGCTGTGGACATTGAGCAGAACGCCCTGCACATCGGACTTGTGACTGATGTCGGGCGAGTCGATCTTGAGTGCCACCGGGAAGCCCATTTGCGTGGCGATCATCATCGCCTCGTTGGCGGTGCGGGCCAGAATGGTGTTGGTGACCGGGATGTGAAAGGCCGCCAGCAGCGTCTTGGACTCCATCTCGGTCAGCACGTGGCGACGCTCGGCCAACACGCTTTCGATCACCAGCCGCGCGCCCTCGATGTCGGGCTTGGCCAGAGTGGAGCGCGGCGGCGGCGTTTGCTGCAACAGCAACTGGTTCTGGTAGAACGAGGCGATGTTGCCGAACGCTCCGACGGCCGCCTCGGGCGTGCGAAAGCTGGCAATCGCGGCGTCATTCAGCAAGCGGCGCGCCGCACTGACCGAGGCATCGCCCATCCAGCAAGCGAGTAGCGGCTTGCCGATGCTTTGCTTCACCTCCACCAAGCTCTGCGCCACAGCGGCAGCGTTACCGCTCGTCTTGGGCGAATAGATGACCAGCACGCCGTCGATCTGGCTGTCGCGGCCGGCCACTTCGATGGCGGTCTTGAAGTGTTCCGGCCCGGCGTCCTCCGACAAATCGATCAAGTCGATCAGCGAGGCCAGTTCGGGCAGTTGCGGTTGCAGCAGCTTGATGGAGGCGGGCGACAGCAGGCCCAGTTGCAGGTCCAGCTCATTGACCCAGTCGGCTGCCAGCACGCCGGGGCCACCTCCATTGGTGACGATGGCCAAACGCCGGCCGACCGGGCGGTAACGCGAGGCCAGGCATTTGGCGGCCGAAAACAGCTCGACAAAGGAGCGCACGCGCACCGCGCCGGCGCGCCGCAGCGCCGCATCAAACACATCGTCGCTGCCGACGGTGGCGCCGCTGTGCGTCTGCGCGGCCTGGTTGCCGGCCACCTTGCGCCCGGCCTTCAGCACCACCACCGGTTTGGCATTGGCAGCGGTACGCAGCGCACTCATGAAGCGGCGCGCGCTGGAGATGCCCTCCATGTAAACAATGATGCTTTGGGTGCGCCCGTCATTAGCCAAGTAGTCCAGCACCTGCGCGATATCGACGCCGGTGTTGGGGCCGAGCGCCACCACCGCAGAGAACCCGACCGCGTTGCTGCTGGCCCAGTCCAGCATCGACGACGTCAGCGCGCCGGATTGCGACACCAGCGCCAGCGAACCGGCACCTGCCAGCGGCCCCGCCGCACTGGCGTTCAATTGCAGATGCGGGCGCTGAAAACCCAGGCCGTTCGGGCCCAGCAGGGCGATGCCCTCGTGGCGCGCAATCTTCTGCAGCTCGGCCGACTTTTCGGCGTTGATGCCACTGGACATCAGCAAGGCCGCCCGGCAGTTCATGCGGCCAGCCATCTCCAGCGCGGCCGCCAAGTCCTGCGGCGGCAGGGCGATGATGGCCAGATCGGCCCGCACCTGCGCCAGATCGGCCAGCGTGCCGCTGGTGTGCAGATCGACAAACTGCAACTGCCCGCTGTAGCGCTGCTCACGCAGCGCGGCGATCAACGCTTGGGCTTGCGCCGTCTGACTGTCCGGCTCATCCACCGGGCCTGCAAAGACGACGATGGATTCGGGTGAAAACAGGGACGATAGGTAATGCTTTTCCATGGCTTGGCTCCGCGCCAACCGCCCAAGCCACCGCGACAGCAGCTCAGGCGTTGACTTGCGCCGCGACACTGGGGGCCAGCGTCCTGAACACCGGCGGCGGCTTGAGCACAAGCCCAGCCAGCCGCCGATGGGGCTTGGTCAAGAGTATCCGGCACAGCCATGACCGGAGCTTGAAACGACAGGGGCCGGTCATGCGGTGGATCAAGTCAGCGTCAAATCCACC
>JBIIVZ010000324.1:0-3677 GCA_044339175.1 Roseateles sp. | reverse complement strand
TTTCATCACCAATCCTCCTTGACCGCTTGCACCGCATCGGCGCTGGCGGCTTTGCGCCCGGCCGCCAAGGCCGCCGCCACACCGGCAATGAAGACCGCCGCCACCAAGCCGGCCAAGCGCGGCCAGGGCAGGGTCATGTCCATGGTCCAGTGAAAACTTTGCGGGTTGACGACCCAGATCAGCACCGCGCTCAAGCCCAGGCCGAGGCCCAGACCGGCCAGCGCGCCGACGCCGCTGAGCAGCGCCGCCTCCAGGCCCAGCAGCCGCAGGATGCCGCCGCGCGTCAAGCCCAGGTGCAAGAGCAGGCCGAACTCGCGTTTGCGCGCCAGCACTTGCGCCGACTGGCTGGCGGCGATGCCGAACAAACCGATCCCGAGCGCGACCGCTTGCAGCCAGACGGTGATGGCAAAGCTGCGATCAAAAATACGCAGCGACAGGGCGCGCAGCTCGCCCACCTCGGCCAGCTCGACATCGCGCGCTTGCAAACCGCCCAGCCCAGCGGAGGCAGCCGCTGCAGCCTGATGGGATGGATCGAGCAGACCATTCAGCGCCGCCACCCCCTGCTGCGGTGCCACGCCCGCAGCCAGCCAGAGGTAGAGCTCGGTGATGCGCGGGTCGCCGCTCCAGCGCTGGTAGTCGGCCAGCGGCAGCAGCAGCGCGCCGCTCTGGCGGGCGTAGTCGCGCCAGACCGCGCGCACATAGCCGTTCAGCGGCGGCCCGTCCGGCGACAAGCGCAGCGTCAGCGGCTGGCCCGGTTGCAGGCTGAGGCTGTCGCGCAAGGCCTCGTTGATGTAGATCGCCACCGCGCCACTGGGCGCTGTGGGAACTGCATTGGCCAAACGGCTGGCCAGCGGCAGATTCTTCTCATCCAGCGCACGGGCTTGAAAGGCCAGCGGCTCGGCCACGCCGTCCAGCAGCAGCAGGCCGCTGCGCTGGGTCAGCAAGCGGCCGGTGACCGGGTGCTGGCGCACGGCCTCAATGTAGGCGGGCGGCAGCGGCGCGTTTTGCTGGGTTGCATAAGCGCTGGCCACCTTCAGGCTGGAACGCAGATAGATATCGGCCGGCAGCACCTGCGTCAGCCATTGGTCCAGCGAGGCCCGGAAGCTGCCCACCATCACCAGCATCGCCACCGACAAGCTCAGGGCCACCAGCACGCCGGCCAGGGCCCGGCTCGCTTCACCGGCTTGGTCGCGGGCGCGCTCGCGCACCAACTGCACCGCCAGCGTTTGCGGCAGCCCTGCCAGCAGGCCGACGGCCAAGCGCAACAACTGCGGCACACAGGCGATGCCGCCCAGCAGCAAACTCAACATCGAGGCATAGGCGGCCAGCGGCATGCCGACCAGCGCTGAGTCGGGCGCAAACGGCGGCAGCAGGGCCAGGCCCAGGCCCAACAACAGCAAGGCCGGGCCGACCCACAGCGGCAGGGCGGGATGCAGCTCGCTGCCCAGACCCTTCAAGACTTGGGCCACCGGCATTTTTTGCACGGCCAGCGCGGGCAGGGCGGCACTGACCAAGCTGATGGAGACGCCGAGCCCGCCAAAAACCAGCGCGGCCACACCGTGGCCCGTCGTCAAACTCAAACTGACGCCCTGGCCACTGGGCCCGGCCAGACCCAAGTCGGCACCGAGGATGCGCAAACCCAGTTGCGCCAAGCCCCAGCCCAGCGCCAAACCGGCCGCGCTGCCGAGCAGGCCGAGGCACAGGCCTTCCACCATCACCAGGCTGGCGCGCTCCCGCCCGCTCATGCCGAGCACGCCCAGCAGGGCCAATTGCGGCAAGCGTTGGGTGACCGACAAGGACATCACCGCAAAGACGAGGAAGCCGCCAGTGAACAAGGCCATCAGCGACAGCACGCCCAAGTTGACACGGTAAGCGCGGGTCAGATCACCCAGCCGTGCGCCCTCGTCCGGCGGCGCGGTGGCGTGAATGCCGGCCGGCAGCAGCGGGGCGTTGCGAGCCAGCCAGGCCTGCGGCGTTTGGCCGGTTTGCAAGCGCAGGTCGATGCGGTCCAGCTCACCGAGGCGGCCGAGCAAGACCTGCGCGCCGGCAATGTCGAGCACCGCCAGCGGCGGGCCGGTGGCGGACACCCGGCCGCCACGCGGCAGCGTGACCGTGCGGGCGCTGCCGCTGTCGGCGGCGGCGACGCGCAGGGCGATGTTGTCTGCGGCAGCGGGCAGACGCCGAGTCGCGGCGTCGTTCAAGTACAAGGGCTGCGGGTCGAGCAACCAGGTCATCGACGAAGCCGGCTTGTCAGCCTGGGGCGTGAGCTCCGGTGTCAGCGCGGCGGACTGCAGCACATCCTGGCCGATGATGCGCAGGCTGAACACCTTGCCGTCGGCGGCGCTGGCTTGCGCTTGGCCTTCCAGCACCGGCGCGGCCAGTGCCACGCCGGGCAGGCGGGCGATGTCGGCATAGGCGGCTTCGAGCGAGCGGCCGGGGTCGGCGCGCACCACCAGGTCGGGCTTGCCGCTCAGGCTGGCCGCTGCCGAGCCGAACTCGGCCAGCGCGCTGCTGTTCAGCAGGTGGACGCCAAAGCCGAGGGCCACGCCCAGAATGATGGCCAACAAGGCCAGCATTTGGCGACCGGCTTGGTGGCGCAAGGCCGGCCAGGACAATTTCACCCACCATGTCAAGCTCAAGCGGACCTCACTTCAATCTAGATCCGGCAGTTGGACGCGGCCGAGTGGGCTGCGATGCGGTGCGATGGCAAGGCGCTGCGACGCAGTGGGCTCTTGCCCACTAGGAGAAGCAACGCAGCTAGCGTGCCGTAGCGCGGCTCAATCGGCTGTGTAGCGCGCTCACCCAATGGGTGAAGGCGCGCGGGCAGGGGAATCTCAATAGACATGGGAACTCGGAGGCGGTGGGGAGCGGTCATCTGCCGGATCTAGGTTCAAGCCTTGGTCGTCGAGCTTCAGACAGCGGTCGGCCCGCTCGGCCGCTCGCTCGGAGTGGGTCACCAGCAAGCAAGCCGAGCCCTGCTGACGCACCTGCGCCAGCAACAGATCAAGCACCGCACCGGCGTGGCGGGCATCGAGGTTGCCGGTCGGCTCGTCCGCCAGCACCAACGCCGGCTTGTGCACCAGCGCCCGCGCGATGGCGACCCGCTGCAACTGCCCGCCGGACAACTGGCGTGGCAGCCGGCTACCCAGGCCTTCAAGGCCCACAGCGGCCAGCATCTCGGCGACCCGTGCCGGGTCCGGGCGGCGCAGCAGCAGCAGGGGCAGGCCGATGTTGTCCGCCACGTTCAAATGCGGCAGCACGTGAAAGGCCTGAAAGACAAAGCCGAGCTGGGCCCGCCGCAGCAGCGCCCGCTGACTGTCGTTCATCAAGGTGAGGTCGGCACCGGCCAACAGCACACGGCCGCTGTCCAGCGTGTCCAGCCCGGCCAGGCAATTCAACAGCGTCGATTTGCCCGAACCCGATTCCCCCAGCAAGGCCACCAACTCACCCGCCGCCAGTTGCAGATTGATGCCTTCAAAAATGACGCTCTGGCCGTAACTTTTGCTCAGACCGGTGGCTTCAAGCTGCGCCATCAGAGACCGCCTGTTGGCTGTTCAGGTTGCGGCGGCTGCATCAACAGCCGTTGCACCGCCGCCAGCACGGCTGGCACCGCTTGCGGGTCATCGCAGGCGATCACCTCGCGCTGCGGCATGCTGCGCAACCAGGTCAGTTGCCGC
>JBIIVZ010000323.1:0-3683 GCA_044339175.1 Roseateles sp. | reverse complement strand
TGTTGGCAGCGTTGTTGCCGGCCTGGGCGGCCAGCCGCATGGCACTGGCTGATGGCTTGACGCCGCGACTTTGAACCTCGTGTTGAAACAAGGCTTGGATGCAAATGAAAACCTACTTCGCTTCGATCTTCTTGGTGCTCGGCTTGAGCCTGCTTGCCACGGCGGCCCACACGGCCGAGCCCGCCGCTCCGGCCTTGCAACTGGGTGAACGGCTGGCCAAGCCAAGTCCAGCAGTCAAGGGAAAAGCAGACGGCCAGGCCAGTTATCGCCAGACCGAATGGGACGCACTGGTCCCCAAGGGCTGGGACCCGCAAGCGGCCTTCAAGGGCTTGGATTTCGCCAAGCTGAGCGACAGCGACCCGCGCGCCGCCGCCGCGATGAAGCAGGTGCAAGAAGCCTGGAACCAAGCACCGGCCGAGCCCGCGATGAACGATCAGCGCATCCGCATCGCCGGCTTCGTGGTGCCGCTGGACGGTGGCCAAAGCGCTGGCGTGCAGGAGTTCCTGCTGGTCCCGTACTTCGGTGCCTGCGTGCATTCGCCCCCGCCGCCCGCCAACCAGATCATCCATGTGCGGGCAGCCAAGCCGTTCAAGGGCATGAAGATGATGGATGCGGTCTGGATCAACGGCACCTTGAAGGCCGAAAAATCGGACACCGCCCAGGGCTTGTCCGGCTACACCATGAGCAGCGAACTGGTCACGCCTTACCAGTGGCCCAAGTGAACGTCCGACTTGCTCAGCGAGCCAGGTTGCCCGTCAACCCCGGCTGCGCGCCGCCCAGATGCCGCAACCAGAAGGCCTCGTACTTGCGGTGCCAGCCGACCGTTTTGACCGCGCCGCCCATGCCGTGCTCGCCGTCCGGGTCGAGGAAGAGCTCGACCAGGCCCTCCTTGCCTGATTCCAGCAGCGCGCGGTAGACGTTCACCGTGTCCTGGTACAGCACGTTCGGGTCCTGCATACCGTGCACCAGCAGCAGCGGCTTTTTCAGGCCGCGCGCCATCGGCAGCAGCGAATATTTGCGCAAGTTCGGCTTGCTGCGGTCGACGCTGCCAATCGTGCGGCCGCTGTACCAGCTGTTGTAGTTCTCCCATTCGGTCGGCCCGGCACCGGCTATGCCGGCGGCGAACAGATCGGGCTGGCTGTACAGCGTGTACTGGGTCTGGAAGCCGCCAAAGCTCCAGCCATTCAAGCCGACGCGGGCGCTGTCCACGCCGAGGTTGGCGGCCATGTACTGATGCAGATCGGCCAGGTCTTCGGTCTGCGGCAGGCCGGCCTGCTCCCAATTGGCATCGGAAAAGCGCCGGCCATAGTTCGAATGGCCGCGCGAATCCAGCGTCACCATCACATAGCCATGTTTGGCTGCCATATACATGGCGAACACATAGCCGCTGGGCTGAAAGCTGTCGACCTCGACCGAGTGGCGGTCATTCAGCGGCCCGCCGTAGATGTAGACGACGGCCGGGCGGCGGTCAGTAGCGGCCCAACCGGCCGGCTTGAACACATAGGCCGGGATCAGGTCGCCGTGGCGGTTCTTGAAGCTGAAGCGCTGCGGGCGCAACACATCAACGGCGGCCCAGGCCTTGTCGTGGCTGTCGGTCAGCGTTTTGGCGGCCTCCGGCTGAGGGGTCTGGCCGTTGATCAGCTTCAGCTCCGGGCGTGCCGCCCAGTTGCCGGCGTTGGCCGCCAGCCAGCGGCCGTCGAACGACACCACGCCGCCG
This sequence comes from Roseateles sp., assembly GCA_044339175.1. Classification (GTDB taxonomy): domain Bacteria; phylum Pseudomonadota; class Gammaproteobacteria; order Burkholderiales; family Burkholderiaceae_C; genus Paucibacter_A. The sequence goes on along the minus strand of JBIIVZ010000323.1, from coordinate 1,966 downwards.
CGGTGATAGTCGGCCGCGGTGCCCAGCGCTTGCATTGCGCCGTCGGCCAGATTGACGCGGTACAGATTCATCGCCGCCAGATCGTCCTTGTTGGCCGCCACGAACATCGCCTTGCTGTCCGGCGTGAAGCCCAGCACCTGATGCGCCTCAAAGGCACCGCTCAGAAGGGGACGCAAGCTGCGCGCGGCGATGTCCCAGGCGAACGGCTGGCGGAAGCCCGCTTCGTCCAGCACCAGCACCAATTGCTTGCCGTCCGGCGTGAAGCTCGGCTTCATCACGTCCACCACCTCGTGCCCCACGTCGCCGCGCCGCTCCAGCACCAACTCGGGCTTGGCGAATTCGCCGGCCGCTCCGGCTGCATCGGGTTGGCCGATGTAGACGCGCAGCAACTCCTTCTCGCGCTCCCAGGTAGCAAAGGCGTAGCGGCTGCCGTCGCGGGCCCAGGCGACCGGGCTCATCTCGAACCAGCCGTCACCACCCGCTTGCGTGAACACGGGGGCCGGCTGCGCGGTGGGCGCGCCGCCCAGGCCGGGCACGCGGCGAATGTAGAGGGCCAGCGGTTTTTGCGTGCGCTTGTCGTCCGACACCTCGCGGTCCACTTTCTTGACCTTGGCGAAGCGCTCCTGGAAATTCATGATTTCGACTTGGCGCTTGGTCTCCGGTGCCGCCTTGCCGTCCTCACCGGGTGGCTTCAACGGCGCACGGCCGACCAGCGACATCCAGCGCCCGTCCTCGCTGATCACCGTCGACTCGATGCTGTACTTCTTCTCCGCGTCGTCCGGATGGATCAGCTCGCGGTTGATCACCTGCACGCCGCCGCTGGCAAAGCGGGCGCTCAGCACGCGCTTGTCGTCCATGAAGACATAGCCTTGGTCGTCGGCCGTGAAGCCGACGATGCGCAGGTCGCGCTGGGTCGTCTGCAGCGGCGTCAACTGCGCGTCGCCCGCCACCCAACGGAACAGGCTGCCACGGTATTGAACAATCAATTCATCGCGCTGATGGGCCCAGATTACCTCGGTGGCACCAGGGTAGAGGTCGGTCGGCTTGAGCTTGTTCTTGGCCAAGGATTTTTTTAGCTCATCGCGCCATTCCCACAGCTCTTTCTCCTTCTCCGGCTTGTCTGCCGTGGCTGCCGCAGCGGTTGCGGCGGACGCGGCCGAGGTCACTGAGGTCGCAAAAGCGGCGGCGGCCGCTGCCGGAGCTTTGCCTGAGCGCTTCGCCAACATCGCCTCGAAGGCCAGCTTTTCGGCCGCAGCCTCGGCCTTGTCCAGCGCTTTCTGGGCGTCATCCAGCGCCTTCTTCTCGGCATATTCCCGCTTGACGCGCAGCAGGGCGGCAGATTCCCACTGGCTCATGTCGACCTTCTGGCCCTGCAAATAAGCCTGCTGCGCCACTTCCTTGGCTTGCCGCTCGGCCAGCTCACTGCGCTTTTGCTGCAGCTTTTTGTCGAAGCGCGCCAAGTCCTCGGGCGCCTCGAAGGCGGCCATCAGCGCCGGTGAGCTCAGCCGCAGCGTCTTGCCCGTGCGGTTGTCGTGCACGTAAAGGTCGCTACCCGGCTCGCCAAACGGGTTCCACAAATAGGCCAGATAGCGGCCGCTGTGGCTGAACGCCGCCTCCTTGGCGTTCTCGCCCCGGTACGGCTCGGCGCGGAACAGCTGTTCCAGGCTCAGGGTTGAGGCGGCTGTTTGTGTAAGCGTTGGTGCCGGTGCGGCGTTTTGCGCCAGCGCCGACAGGGACAGCGCCCCCAGCGAGGCCACGATGCAGCAGGTCATGCCCGCCATTCTTGAAAGTCTTGTGCTGAACAATCCGCTCTCCAGGCGCGCCCAGGGTCAGGGCAGCCTGCATTCTAGAAAGCCTCATCTGAAAAGCCGAAAGTTTGGCTTGCAGACCGCCCGAGCGGAGGCAGCAAGCCTGCAAGGCCAAACCGCCAGCCAAGCGTTTGGGTCGCAGGGCCAGTGGGCTGCGA
>JBIIVZ010000322.1:0-3700 GCA_044339175.1 Roseateles sp. | reverse complement strand
GCCTCGCGCAGGGCGGCAGCCGGGTTGCTCAGGTCAACCGCCTGCGCGCCGTTTTGCTTGGACAGCTTTTCGCCGTCGCTGCCCAGCACCAGCGGCAAGTGCAGGTAGCGGGGCAAGGGCAGGCCGAGCAACTGCTGCAAGCGGAGCTGGCGCGGCGTGTTGTCGGCCAGGTCGGCACCGCGCACGATGTCGGTCACGCCCTGGGCGGCGTCGTCCACCACCACGGCCAGTTGATAAGCCCAGAGCCCGTCGGCGCGCTTCAGCACGAAGTCGCCCACTGCCGTGTCGAGCTGTTGAGATTGGGGCCCGAGGCGGCGGTCGTGCCAATGGAGGCGTGGCCCGTCGCTGCGCAAGCGCCAGGCGCGCAGCGGGCGGCCGTGCAAGCCGGCGCGGCAAGTGCCGGGATACACCAAGCCGGCGCCCATCGAAGCGACCTCCTTGCGGGAGCAGCCGCAGCCAAAAGCCCAGCCCGCCAGGCTCAACGCTGCCAGCGCATCGGCGTACAGCGCGCCCCGTTGCGACTGCCACAGCGGCGGCGCGTCCGGCAGCAAGCCGCAGCGGGCCAGTTGCTGCAGCATGAAGTGATCGGCCCCGGGCGGGCAGCGCGGCCGGTCGACATCTTCAATGCGCACCAGCCATTGCCCGCCATGGGCACGGGCATCCAACCAACTGCCGAAGGCCGCCACCAGCGAGCCGGCATGCAGCGGGCCGGTGGGCGAGGGGGCAAAGCGGCCGATGTAGGCGCTTGACGTCATGCGTGCCCGGCCGTCACCGCAGGCACAGCAGGCACAACATTCACAACGATCACAACAACAGCCCTTCATGCTGCTCGATCAAGGCGCGCCGGGTGATGGGGCTTTGCAGCTGCTGCAACCACCAGGCCAGCGCGCGGCCGGGCGGTTGGCCACCGGTGGCTGCCGTGTTGCGCCAGGCATAGTGCAGCGGGATGATGCGCGGGCCTTGCTCGATGGCCTTGCGCACCAGCCGCCCGGCGTCGATTTGGCGGCGCACCATCGCCACCGGCAGGGCACCGCAGCCCAAGCCGCGCAGCAGCGCTTCGAGCTTGGCGGTCATCGACGGCATGGTCAGCGTGTCCTGCCCGGGCATCACGCCAATCGTCATCGGCACCAGGCTGCGGGCGGTGTCGGCCACGGTGATGATGCGGTGCAGCGCGATGCTGGCGGCGTCCAGCGGCTCCACGGCCGCAGCCAGCGGGTGGTGCGGTGCGACGCAAAATACCATCTCCATGTCGCCCAGCAATTCGCAATGCACGGCGCTGCCGGGCGGCTGGGCGGAGGTGCCGATGGCCAGGTCAGCCTGGCCGGAAATCAAGGCCTCCCAGGTGCCGGACAAGACCTCGATGCGCAGTTTCAAACGGGTCGGCGGCCCGGCCGTTGTCGAATCGGCCTCGGCCGGCAGTTGGTAGAACGCTTCCGTCAGGTCGAACACCGCGCGCCGTGCTACCGCGTCATCAACGGCAATGGTCAGCTCGCTTTCCCAGCCGGTGGCGATGCGGCGCACCCGGTTGGCGACGGCGTCCATTTCCTGCAGCAGGCGGCGGCCCTCGACCAGCAACTCCTTGCCGGCCGCCGTCAGCACCGCTTGGCGGGAGCTGCGGTCGAACAACAACACATCCAGCGCTTCTTCCAGTTGCCGCACGCTGTAGGTCAGGGCGGACGGCACCTTGCCGATCTCGCGGGCGGCGGCGGCAAAACTGCCGGTGCGGGCAATGCTGTCCATCATGGACAGCGCTTCCGGCGTCAGTGCACGGCGTTTTTCATGGGTACGCATCGGTCAGGGTTCTCGGTTGGCAGCGTTGCAGCGTCAGTCCTGTTCATGAGGACTTACGCAAAATTGCTCCAGCTAGGCATGACGCCGACGACAGTACGCCTGTACGGCAAGGCGGAGGAACAACGCTGGAGCGGTTTTGCGTCAGTCCTGTTCATCTTATTTGAATGATGACTTCAAGCGGCTTTGCTCCCCGCGCGGAGGCCGCAACCTACATTGAATACATCGCGTACAGACCCACTGAACGGGTCCAACAAGAAGGAGATGTGATGTTGGAGTTGATCAAATCAAGCGAACGCGGCTATGCCGACCACGGCTGGCTGAAGTCGTTCCACAGTTTTTCATTTGCCGACTATCTGGACGCCAAGCGCATGGGTTTTGGCGCGCTGCGGGTCATCAATGAAGACCGCATTGCGCCGGGCACCGGCTTTGGCACCCACGGCCACCGCGACATGGAAATCATCAGCTATGTGCTGAGCGGCGAGCTGGCCCACAAGGACAGCATGGGCAACGGCACCGCCGCCGGCACCCATGCCGGTGCGATCAAGCCTGGCGATGTGCAGCGCATGAGCGCGGGCACCGGCGTGCGCCACAGCGAGTTCAACAACTCAGCCACTGAGCCGGCGCATTTCCTGCAAATCTGGATTCAGCCGAACCGCCAAGGCGCAGAGCCCAGCTACGAGCAGACACATTTCTCGCCGGCTGAAAAGCGCGGCAACTTGCGCTTGATCGCCTCTGGCGACGGCGCGCAGGGCTCGGTGTCGCTGCATGCCGATGCCCGGCTTTATGCCGGTTTGTTTGACGGCGATGAGCAAGCCACGCTGACTCTTGTACCGGGCCGGCTGGTTTATGTGCACCTGGTGCGCGGCAGCTTGCAGGTGAACGGCCAGCCGCTGCTCAGTGGCGATGCGGTGCAACTGCAGCAGACCACCCAAGTGCTGATCAGCGCCGGGCAGGACGCCGAGGTGTTGGTGTTCGATTTGGCGGCCTAAGTGCCGGTGATCGACCTGCCGGCCTATTGAGGAGGCGTAGGGCGGGTCGAGACAGCGCGACGCAGGCGACCACGCGCGCCGGAGCGAAGCGAGCAAGCAAGCAAGCAAGCAAGAAAAGACAAAACAAGCGGCGGGACAGGGGAGTTTGTGCTCGCGGTCCGACGCGGGTCGCGACCCGCCCTACAGGAATCGAAATAGGAAATCAAACAGGTCATTGGCTCCGCCGCTGCATTTCAATTTTTCAAACGAAGGACCCGTCATGAGCAAGATCGTTATCGTTTTTCACAGCGGCTACGGCCACACTGCAAAAGTTGCACAGGCAGTTGCTGAAGGCAGTGGCGGCACGCTGCTGGCCATTGACGCCGAAGGCAATATCGCCCCGACCGACTGGGATGTGCTGGCCGCTGCCGACGCCATCATCTTCGGCACGCCCACCTATATGGGCGGGCCGTCCTGGCAGTTCAAGAAGTTTGTCGATGCGTCCAGCAAGCCCTGGTATGGCCAGGTCTGGAAGGACAAGATCGCGGCCGGCTTCACCAACTCCGCCACGCTGAACGGCGACAAGGGCAGCACCATCCAATCGCTGTTCACGATGTCGCAGCAGCACAGCATGCTGTGGGTCGGCATGGGCATGAAGGCACCGAACGACAAGGCCGCCACGCGTGACGACATCAACAACCTGGGCGGCTATGCCGGCCTGCTGACCACCACCCCGTCCGACGCCTCGGCCGACGAGATGGTTCCCGGCGACCTGGCAACCGCACGAGTCTTCGGCCAGCGCGTGGCGGCCGTGGTGGAACGCTGGGTGCGTTGATTTTCAGCGGTGGGTGGGCCCGCAGCGCACGGCGGGCGGGCCAAGCTGGCGAGTGATTGCGGCAGGGCCAGCTTGGGTAGCATGCGGCGCTGTGGGTGGCTTGCGG
>JBIIVZ010000321.1:0-3711 GCA_044339175.1 Roseateles sp. | reverse complement strand
TCTGCGCATGTTCATGGCGAAGTTCTTCCCGATGGCTGAGCGCGGCTGAGCGTTACGCAATAACGGCTCGGTGATCGACCTGACCGTGAACGAAAAACAGCGCCGGTAATCGCAACCCGCTGTTACGCGGTAACAGGCTGGTGCTGACCGCAAGCGGTACGACCTGGCAGGCGATCAAGTCGATGTGCACGAGCGACAAGGCGGAAGGGCAGGAATTTGAAACCCTGCTTTTTCACACTTTTTTCATACCAAGGCCAAAAACGACGGCTTTAAATCCCGTCTCGGAAATCAAAAAGCCCGGTAAATCATTGATTTACCGGGCTTTTTTCCTACCAATTTTGGTAGGCGCGATTGGACTCGAACCAACGACCCCCACCATGTCAAGGTGGTGCTCTAACCAGCTGAGCTACGCGCCTCCTGAGCTTCGCAGTATAGCCTGATTTTCAGCAGCTTTCAAGAGGTGATCTGAAAAGTCTCATTTTCTGCGGGCGCTGCGGACGCCGCTGACTTGTGCCACATGGCGCAGCACGGCACCTAAGCGGCCGGAATCGGAGACTTCGACGGTGAACCCCATCCAGGCGGTGTCGCCCTTGCTGATCTTGACGGACTGGGTGTTGACGGCGACGACGTTCATCTTTTCCTTGGCCAGCACTTCCAGCACGTCGCGCAACAAGCCTTGCCGGTCTGAGGATTCAACGATGACATCGACGGGGTAAACCGCCACGCCCTTGCCTACCGAGCCGCCCGCTCCGCCCGCGCTCCCCGATCTGCCACTGCCGCCGCCATTGCCGCTGCGCTCGGTGCCGCCCCATTCCACTTCGATCACACGCTCTGGCGCCCGCTTGGCCATCTGCACGAAGTTGCTGCAATCGACGCGGTGAATCGCCACGCCGTTGCCGCGCGTCACATAGCCGCCGATCTTGTCCGGCGGTGCCGGGCGGCAGCAACGCGCCAGGTTGGTCAGCAGCGAATCGACGCCCACCACCAGCACGCCGCCGCGCTGCCGGTTCGATTCACTCTTGCTGCCGCTTTTGGTGCGGCGCTGCGCCAGCAGCTCGTCGCTGTCCACTTCGGGCGGTGGCGGGCGCAGCAGCGTCTCGATATTGCGCAGCGAGTACTCGTCCTTGCCGACCACCTCGAACAGCCCGTCAGCGTTTTTGAAGCCCAGGCGCGCGGCCAGATCTTCCAGCTTGACCGCCGTTTTGCCTTCGCGTTGCAGCAGCTTTTCAACCGATTCACGGCCCCGCGCAATCGTCTGGCGCTGCGCCAGAGCGTTGAACCAAGCGCGCACCTTGGTGCGTGAGCGAGAGCTTTGCAAATAGGCCAGGTCGGCGTTGAGCCAATCAAGCGACGGCCCGCCCTCCTTGGCCGCCGTCACCTCCACCGTCTGCCCGTTCTGCAGCCGCGTGTTCAAGGGCACCATTTGCCCATCCACCTTGGCACCCCGGCAACGGTGGCCCAGATCGGTGTGGACGGCGTAGGCAAAGTCGATCGGCGTGGCACCGGCCGTCAACTCGACGATGGTGGACTGCGGCGTGAACACGTAGATGCGGTCGTCGAACAGCGCCCGCGGGCCTTTCAGCCCAGCCTCGGAAGCGGCATCAACATCAACACCAGCAGAGTCCGCTTCACTCAAGTCACCCGCTGCGCCCTGCCCTTCGGTGAAATCACGCTCCCAGGCCAGCAACTGCCGCAGCACGGCCTTGCGAGCCTGCGCCACTTGCTCCTCGAAGTCACCCGCCGCGCTGACGCCGGCATAACCGCGCACGCCAGCTTCCTTGTAGGCCCAGTGCGCCGCCACGCCGCTTTCGGCATGCTCATGCATGGCGGGGGTGCGAATCTGCACTTCCATCGCGCGCCCGTCGGCCGCCAGCACCACGGTGTGCAGCGACTGATAGCCATTCGGCTTGGGGCGGGCAATGTAGTCATCGAACTCGCCGATCAGCGGCTTGTAAACCTCATGCAAGCGGCTCAATGCGGCGTAGCAATCCACCACCTCGGGCACGATCACGCGCAAGGCACGCAAGTCGAACACCCGTGCCAAGGCCAGGCCCTTGCCCTGCATTTTTTTGTGGATGCTGTACAGGTGTTTGGGTCGGCCTTGCACCTCTGCGGCTATGGCGTGGGCCCGCAGGTCAGCTTGCAGCGCCGCACGCGTGGCCTCGATGTCTTGCTCGCGCTGCACCCGCGTCTGGTCGAGCGCCTGCGCGATCTCGCGGTAAGCCTCGGGTTGGGTGAAGCGAAAAGCCAGGTCTTCCAGCTCCCACTTGATCTGCCAGATGCCCAAGCGATTTGCCAGCGGCGCGAACACCTGCTGGGACTCGGCCGCCAAGCTCTGCGGGCAAGGCGTTTTGCTGGCGGCGAAGTAGCGCAGCGTTTGCAACCGCGACGCCAAGCGCAACAGCACCACGCGCAAATCGTGCGAAAAGGCCAGCAGCATCTTGCGCACACGCTCGGTCTGCGCGGCCCGCAATTCGCCCTCCAGCTTGGCTTCCCGCGCGGCACGCTGTATTTGCACCAAGCGCCGGGTGTGCATGACCAGGCCGGCGTAAGACGCGCCGAAGGCCTTGGTGACGATCTCCTCGGGCTTGTTCAGGTAGTCGCCGGCATAGACCAAGTAGCAAGCCGCTTGCATCGTCGGCGCAGCGCCGATGCTGGCCAGAATGGCGGCCACCCCGTCGGCATGGGCCAGCGCGGCCTCGCCGGTGTCGAGCAACTGTCCGGTCAACAGCGGTTCGGCAAACGCGCGAGCGCGCGTGATCGCGGACAACGACTCCAGCGCCGGATCGACCGAACCCGATGAGCGCGCTGCCGGCAGCGCCGGTTCAACGCCCAGCAAGGCGACGATGGGCGCGGCGTGCGGCCCCTCGGTTGCAGCAGTTTTCATGAAGCGCTGGGTGTCTCCTGCATGGCATCAAGCTGGGGTGCCAGCAAAAACTCGCGCAACACGGCGATCTGATCGTCCTGCACCAGCGTGGGCGCATGGCCGACACCGGCAAATTGATGCAGCTGGGCTTTCGGGCCGCGCTCGGTCATCTCCTGCGCGGTCGCCAGCGCGAGCAGGTCGGAATCGGCACCGCGCAGCAGCAGCGTCGGGCAGCGGATCGCGTCATACACATGCCACATCAGGTTCGAACCGGCCGCCGCCATGTCCGGCGTCACTGCAGCAAAGGCAGCTGCAATTTGCGGGTCGTAGTGCAGCTTCAGGCCGCTGCCGTCGGGTGTGAACATTGGGGCCGACAGCGCCGCCCATTGCTCGGTGCTGTGCGGGCCGAAGCTCTTGGCGATGGTCCACAAATAGGCGGCCCCCTGCTCGGGCGTATCGAAGTGCAGCGGCAGGCCCAGGTAGCTGCCGATGCGCTGCAGCGCTTCGATGGCGATCACCGGCCCCACATCGTTGAGCACCAGCCGCCGCAGCGGATGGCCCGAGCGGCTCGGCAAGGCTGCCAAGCCCATGCCGATCAGGCCGCCCATCGACGTGCCAACCCAGTCGACCTGATCCGTGTCCAGGCGCGCCAGCAGCGTCACCATGTCCGACACATAGCTCGGCACTTGGTAGCCGGCCGGGTTGAGCAGCCAATCCGAGCGGCCACGGCCCACCACATCGGGGCAGATGACGCGGTAGCGGTCGGTCATCCGGCGCGCGAGGACGTCGAAATCGCGGCCCTGCCGGGACAGCCCGTGCACGCAGACCAGCACCGGTGCCGGCTC
>JBIIVZ010000320.1:0-3718 GCA_044339175.1 Roseateles sp. | reverse complement strand
GAAGAAGCCGCCCCAGTAGAACAGCGTGCTCATGAAGAACAGCAAGCTCATCCACAAAATGGCGCTCTGGCTGGACAAGGCATATTTCAACAAAAAGACCTTATCAGCCGCTGCCAGATCAACCCCGAAACTGTCCAGATTCTGGCCGTAGAGGTTGATTGCCAACAGGCTGGCCGCACCGGCTGTGATGCACAGCAAGCGCAGCGGCCGCCAGAACCAACCGAGCGCGATCAAGGCCGGCATGGCGAAGATCAGGATGCCTTTTTCGTAGCCGTCCATCGAGGCGCCGTAGCGGGAAAAGGCAAACAGTCCGCCCGCGACGATCAGGGCTGCGAACAGCCAATCGACGCTGTCACGGCCTTGCAGCGGACCGCGAGGCTTGAGGGTGACATCCGAGCGGGCGGGCTGTCGAGCCGGGTGTGTTGTTGTGTTCATGCGCCTTCCTTTAATAGAGCGGCCTTGAGCTGCTCGAATTCCACTGCGGTATCTGGGGATTCACGCGTGCTGGACAAAGCCATGCGCAAGCGCGTGATTTCCGGCTGACCGGGCACCGAGTCGAGCCAGATCCACATCCGGCGCTCCTTGATGTAGAGCATGGAGAACACGCCGATGATCAGCAGCACCGCGCCCAAGTAAACCAACTTCTGGCCGGGTGCCCGCGTGACTTGGAACACGCTGGCTTGCACCTGCTTGAAGTCATCGAGCTGCAGCAGCACCGGGGCCGGGTAGAACATGCTGTCTGACAAGGCCAGCACTGACTGCGTCATGAAGCCCTGAGTGGTGGCGTCTGGCGCAGGCACGACGAGTTTGGCTTGTTCCAGCCCCAGTTTGTAGAGCTCGAACAGGCTGCCATTCAGAATGCGCAGCAGCACTTCGGAGACGCGCTGGCGTTCGCCCTCGGGTACTTCGCTTTCAATGAATTGCGACAGCGCTGGCAGGCCGCCCCAGGCGGTCGCGGGCGGCTTCTCATCGGTCTTGATGCCCTCGGCACCGGCAAACAAGGCCAGCGCGCGGCGCGCCGTGGCTTGCAACTGCGGCAGCATCTGCGGCTTGTCGTTCGGCGTGGCGCTTTGCGCGTAGCGGCGCGCTGCCTGCTCGCGCAGGCTGGGCTCCAGCAGACTTTGGCGCAGGCGCAGCCAGCCGGCCATGCTGCCGCGGTCGTCGGCGGGAATGCGCAAATAGCGATAAGCCTCGGCCGGGCTGTCGCGCACGCCGGCCAAGAACACCGTCTGCCCGTCCAGTTGGACCGGCGACATGTAGTTGTTGTATTCGCGGGCCTGGCCGGCCGCGTCGCGCAGCTTGTAACTGAACGAGGGGCCGACGTTGCGCAACTCTTTGTCGGTACGAGTTTTGGCCCCGCTGCCCAAATGGCTTTGCAAGGTGTCGACCAAATCGACTTTGCGCACATCGGTGCTGCCCGAACTGCCGGAGTTGCCCATCCCCGAGCCGGCAAAGTTTTCGACGTTGATGACGCGCAGGCCGGTGAACTCCAGCGTCATGCGTTCACCATCTGCGCTGCTGGTATTGCTCGCGCCACGGCTGGTCAGTTCGGTGCTGCCGCCGATGCGGCCTTCGATTGCGAACGGCTTGCCATCGCCGCCGGTCCTGCGCATGGGCTGGGCCAACAGCTTCAAGTCGGAGCCGCCGTCCTCGAAGCTGCTCTGATAGATCGTCACGCCCCGGTGCACGGCCGGCTCGTTGACCTTGACCAGCGCTTGGCTGACGATGCCTGTTTCGTGGTCGCGGATAGAGATTTCGCTGGCAAACAGCTTGGGCATGCCGGTTTCGTAATACTCGACGATGAACTTCTTCAGCTCGACGTCAAACGGCAAGTCTTGCAAGACCACGCCGTTGGGCATGGACAAAATAGCGGTGGCTGCGCGGCCGCCCTCGGGCACCATCAGGTTGCCGCGAAAGCTGGGGTTGTTGGTGGGCAAGCGGTGGTCGGCGCTGACCTCGCTGACCAGGCCGCCACCGGTGTAAATCGTCTTGCTCTGCACCCACATCAGCCCGCGCACCAACAAGTCACCGTCCAGCAAGCCGCCCAAGCAGACCAGCACGATGGCCGAGTGCGCCGCCAAATAGCCCAGTTTGTTGGCCGCGCCCTTGCGCGCCGCCACCATCACGCCGTTGTCTCGCACTTGGGTGCGTGCCTTCCATCCATCCGCCACCAGCAGCGCCGACACTTGCGCCAGCGCGGCCTCGGGTGCCGCGCTCAAATGGCCGAGCGCCTTGTGGTGGAAGGAGGCCAGCGATTGCTCACGGACGTTTTCTTTGAAATTGCGGAGATCGGCGAGGATCTTGGGCGCGTTGCGGGCGATGCACAAGCTGGTGGAAAACACCAAAAAAGCCAGGATCAGCAAAAACCACCAAGCGCCATAAACGGTGTAAAGGTCGAACTTGCCGAACACCTCGGCCCAGAACGGCCCGAATTGGTTGACATAGTTGTTCAGCGGCTCACGCTGCTTGACCACCGTGCCGATCATTGACGCGATGCAGATCACCGTCAGCAAGGAGATCGAGAAACGCATCGACGCCAGCAAATCCAGCAACTCCCGGCCGATGGAATGTTGGCGGCTCGGTGGGCTGCGGTGAGTGGAATCGGACATGGCTGAAGTTTCGGCGGACATCGGGCTGATGGTAGGGGCTAAGAAAAAAGGCCGGTGAATCTCACCGGCCTTTGGTCAAGCTTGAGCTGAACAGTGAGTCTCACGGTACCGAGCTTTAGAGGGAGAGAGCTTTCGTAGCGAGCGGTTGTCAGACTTGGGTGAAGGAGCTCAGGAACCGAAACGTACTTTGGGCCGTTGAGGATTCCGAGCATCTGTCCAAGCATCTGTACAACGATGTGTATCAGCCGCGCACTAGAAAAATTCAGCCTCCACGCAGGCCGGCGATGTAGTCGGACACGGCCTTGATTTCGCGGTCGTTCATTTTGGCGGCCACACCGGTCATCTGGAGGCTATTTTTGCGCAGTCCTGAGCGGAAGTTAGTCAGTTGCAACTCGGTGTAATCGCTGTGCTGGCCGGCCAAGCGCGGGTACTGGGCGGGCATGCCGGCACCGTTCGGGCTGTGGCAGCCGGCACAGGCTGCGATCTGGCGGTCAGCAATGCCGCCGCGATAGATCTTTTCGCCGAGGGCGACCAAATCCTTGTCTTTCGCGAAACCCGGCTTGGCTTGCTTCGACGCGTAGAAGGCGGCGACATTTTTCATGTCTTCTTCGCCCAACGTACCGGCCATGCCTTTCATGATCGCATTGTTGCGCGCGCCTGACTTGAATTCCGTCAATTGCTTGTACAGGTATTCCGGGTGCTGGCCCTGCAAAATAGGGTTGGCTGGGCTGCCACGCGAACCATCTGCGGTGTGGCAGGCTACACAAACCTGGGTCGAGGTCGTCTGACCTTTGACCAAATCTGGTTTTGCAGGGGCGGTTTTGGCTGTACTCGGCTCAATCGCAACGGCGGCAGAGGCAAGCAAAAGGCCCGACAACAGGAAAGCAGCAATCTTCATGAATATATAGATTTGGTAGGCGCAACGTATAGATTTTACAATGGCAATCCACCAAGCCTTCAATCTTCATGACCAACACTTTGTCTACGCCGCAAAAAATTGCGGATTCGCCCTCTGAAAAGGTGGTGTTGGGATGGACCCACACCGCTCGTTTTCTGACCACGGCCAGCCAGTTGGTGCATTTGCCGCCCAATGAATTGCCCGAGATTGC
>JBIIVZ010000319.1:0-3723 GCA_044339175.1 Roseateles sp. | reverse complement strand
ACGTAGGGCAGATTGGTGGTGATGTCACGGCCGGTGATGGCGACCTTGCCGTCCTGCATGTCCTTCGGGTGGACAAAAAGGATGTCGTCGATCAGCTGCAATTCGTTCAGCAGCACGGCGCACACCAGGCCGTCAAAGTCGCTGCGGGTCACCAGGCGGAATTTTTGCGTCATTCAATACTCCTCAATCAGGGCAGGCGGTGGAGGCAAGGGGCGCGCGAGAACACGCACTCTCCTCATTCAGGTATTCAGGTATCCAGGCATACAGGTGTCCAGGTATGCATTGATCTATCGGCGTTTGGTCACGATCCTTGAGCACCAAACTTGGCCATACCGCCTTGAATTGCCACTTTGCAGGTTGGCGCTTGGCAGGTTGGCGGACTGCAGCTTGCCGGTTTGCCGCCTTGCGCATTACGCGGCGGCCTGCCAAAGTCCGCCCCCATGAGCTCATTTGCCTTCCTCAGCAACAACACTTTTCTGAAAGTCGCCCCGGGCGACGCCGACCAGCCGTTCGCGGTGGCCGGCATCGCCTGGGACGGCTGCGTCACCAACCGCCCCGGCGCGCGCTTCGGGCCGCGCGCCATCCGCGAGGCCAGCCACATGCTGTGCGACGGCATTCACCCGCTGTTCGACACCACGCCGGACGGCCATTTGACCGACCTGGGCGACCTGCCGCTGCCGAACACCAGCCTGGAGGCGATGCGCGCGGCGATGGCCCCGCTGCTTGGGCCCCTGCTCGCCCAGCACCACATGGCCTGGCTGGGCGGCGACCACTCGATCACCCTGCCCTTGCTGCGCGCCTACAAAGCGCATTGCGGCCAGCCGTTGGCCGTGATTCACTTCGACGCCCATTGCGACACCTGGACCAGCCATTTCGGCGAGCCGAGTGGCCACGGCACCTGGGTGTACGAGGCGATTCAAGAAGGGCTGGTGCGGCCGGAATGTTTTGTGCAGATCGGCATCCGCTCGTCCGGCCAGCGTGAAGCGCGCAACTACGTGGCCGACCAGGGCGGGCTGATCTTCGATGCCCGGAGCTTGCGCGGCCAGGAAAGCCCGGCCCAACTGGCCGCCATGCTGCAAGCGGTGCGCGAACGGATGGCGGCGCACGGCAACCCGCCTTGCTACCTGAGCCTGGACATCGACTGCCTGGACCCCGCTTTTGCCCCCGGTACCGGCACGCCCGAGCCCGGCGGGCTCAGCACCAACCAGCTCTTCAGCATCCTGGAGACGCTGACGCCGGAGCTGAACTTCGTCGGCATGGACTGCGTCGAGGTGTCACCGCCCTACGACCATGCCGAGCTGACCAGCTATGCCGCCGCGCAATGCGTCTGGACTTATCTGTGCGGGCGGCTGGCGCGCCCGGTCTGCCCATGAGCCAAAGTTATAGTCAGGTTTGGTCAATTCACTTGTAGTTCTGGGCTGTGGCTTTCAGCATGAGGCCCGCCCCACGCTCCCCCTGCCATGAAGCCTTTGACTTTCCTCGCCACAGCGGTCGTCGCCCTGCTCGGTACCGCGACCACCGCCCTGCCGGCCATGGCCGCCAAGCCCTTGGTCTATTGCGCTGACGCCAGCCCCGAGGGCTTTGACCCCGGCATGTGGGACAGCGCCAGCACCAACACCGCCAACAACCAGATGTTCCAGGGCTTGCTGGCCTTCAAGCGCGGCACGACCGCGTTGCAAGCGCAGTTGGCCAGCAGCTGGCAAGTGTCGGCCGACGCCAAGACCTTCACCTTCACCTTGCGCAAGGGCGTGAAGTTCCACAAAACGCCGTACTTCACACCGACGCGGGCGCTGAATGCCGACGATGTGATGTTCACCTTCGGCCGCTTCACCGACCCGCAACACCCGTTCAATCAGGCCTTTCCGGCGCTCTTCGTCTATCCGCAGAACATGGGGCTGGCGCAGATGTTGGCCGGCATCGACCGCGTGGACGAGCACACCGTGCGCTTTCGGCTGAAGGCACCTAATGTCACCTTCGCCACCAATCTGGCGATGGCCTGGGCGGCGATCCATTCGGCCGAATATGGCGCGCAGTTGTTGAAAGCGGGCAAGGCCAACCAGATCAACAACCTGCCGGTGGGCAGCGGGCCGTACCGGTTCAAGTCCTATGCCAAGGACGATGTCTTGCGCATGGAGGCCAACCCCGACTATTGGGGTGCGCCGCAGCAGACAAAAGCGCTGATCTTCAGCATCAGCCGTGAGCCCAATGTGCGGGTGCAAAAGCTGCTGGCCGGTGAATGCCAGGTCTCGGCGGCGGTGCGTGATGTGGACTTGGCGGCGCTGGACGGCAAGCCCGACATCGCCGTGCAAAAGGTGCAGGCGCTGAACATCTCCTATTTGTCCTTCAACATGAAAAAGGCCCCCACCGACCAGCGCGAGGTGCGCGAGGCGCTGGACATCGCGGTGGACCGCGCGGCCATCTTCAAGGCGCTGTTCCCGCGCGGCGACGCGATGCAGGCGGTCAGCGCTTTCCCGCCGGCGATTCCGGGCTACAACAAGAAGCTGAAGAACGAGTTCAACCCCGAACGGGCCCGGCAACTGCTGGCCAAGGCCGGTTTTGCCAAGGGCCTGGAGATCGACCTCTGGGCCTTGCCGGTGGCAAGACCGACCAACCCGAACGGGCAGTTGATGGCGCAGATGATCCAGCAGGACTGGGCCAAGATCGGCGTCAAGGCCAACATCAAGACCTATGAGTGGGGCGAATACCTGAAGCGCGCCAACAACGGCGAGCACAACGTCTACATGAGCGGCTGGGCGGGCGAAACCGGCGACGCCGATGAATTCCTGACGCCCAACCTCAGCTGTGCGGCCAACCAGAGCGGTGTCAAGTTCTGCAACAAGGACTTCGACCGACTGATCGATGAAGCCCGCGCCACCCCCGACGCCAACAAGCGGCTGGCTCTGTACGAGAAAGCGCAGGACCTCTTCAAACGCGAACGTCCCTGGATCACGATGGCCCATTCCACCGTCTACATCCCGATCCGCAAGGACGTCACCGGCTTCGTGATGGCACCGAACGGCAGCGTTGATTTTGAAAACGTCTACCGGAAATGAGGCTTCGCCACATCGAAGTCTTCCACGCGGTGATGCAGGCCGGCACGATCAGCGGGGCGGCGCTGTTGCTGCATATCTCGCAGCCGGCCGTCACCAAGGTCTTGCAGCATTGCGAATTGCAGCTCGGCATGCCCTTGTTCGACCGGGTGCGCGGCAAGCTGTACGCCACACCCGAGGCGCACCGGCTGTTCGTCGAGATCGACAAGCTGAACCGCGACCTGGTCAGCATCCGCCGCCTGGCCGCCAATCTGCGCAGCGGCGAATCCGAGCAGGTGCGGCTGGTGGCCACGCCGACCTTGGGGGCAGCGGTGATTCCGGCCGGCATGACGCTGTGGTGCCGGGCGTTCCCGACCAGCCATTGCTCGCTGGCCACCCACCACACGCGTGAAATCGTCTCCGCCCTGCTGCTCGGCGAGGCCGATCTGGCCTTGTCGCTGCAGGACCCGCGCCACCCCGGCATCAAGGCCGAAGTGCTGGCCAGCGGCATGATGATGGCGCTGTGCCCGATCGGCAGCCCGGAGGCGGCCACGACCGGCCCGCTCAGCATTGCCGACATCAGCACCGACCTGGTCGGCCTGGCCGGCGACGACCCGCTGGCCAATCTGGTTCAAAACGCCAGCGAAGCGCAAGGCTCGCCGCTGACCAGCCGCATCACCGTGCAGACCTACCA
>JBIIVZ010000318.1:0-3742 GCA_044339175.1 Roseateles sp. | reverse complement strand
GCCGCCAGAGGACTTCAGTGGAAGCGTCGGCAGCCTGTGCCGCCTTTGCATTTGCGTTGAAACGGGGCGCGCCCGTGAAAAGAGAGTTGTGCATGGCGCTCACCGGCGAATTTGAACGCTTGGGGACGGCGCGGAGGCGTCAAGCTGCGGCTGCTTCAAGACCAGGGACAGGGCGGATGTCATCCATTTCATTTCAGCCTCGGTCAGCGTTTGGTGGCAGGGCAGGTGCAGCAGGTGCTGCCGGTACTTCTGGGCGGTGGCGCAGTCTGACTGCCCCATGTCATCCCAGCGCCAAATCGGCAGGCCCAACTTCTTCAGCGCAAAAAAATGCTGTTGAGGAAAATCAAGTAGCAGCGGGAACATATACGGCACGCAGTCGTTCGGCAAGGCTGGAAATAGAGGCTTGCAATGTGGCAAGCTTTGCACTTGTTTTTCCCAAGTGAGGTAGTTCTCCCGGCGCCTGGATACGGCATGGCTCAAATGGCTGATCTGGATCAGCAGTCTGGATGCAACCGCGCCCGCCAAGCCTTGTTCAGCTTCGAGGTAGAGCTTGGAGGTACCCGCTTCTGGGCTCGAACGCTCAACAGCTGCGGCGATCGGGGTGGCCAGGATCCTTGCCAGGGCAGCGGGCAACTCGGCAATGTCTTGCGCGTTGACTCGCTGCTTTTGGTTCGTGCGAGTGCGCATCAGCGCGTTGGCCAGCGTCTTGGCCTCGCTCAGCAGTCTGGCTCGTCTCGGGCTGGTAACTTCCAGTGCAACGCCCTTGGCGGCAATCAGCATGCCGCCTTCCTCGCAAGGCAGCAGCTTGTAGGGGCTGGCGATCGTGTAGCGCCCGAATTGACCCAGCCGGGGCTGCTCTTGTGGGTTGAACAGCGCATGTGAGCAATCTTCAATCAGCGCCAGATCGTGTTGGTCACAAAATGCTTTGATGCTTGCGGCATCTTGCGGAAAGCCGAAGTAATGCGTCAGCAACATGGCTCGCGGGCGCTGCGGCATCGATATCAATTGGGCTTCCAGTGCCAACAAATCCGGTGCCAGATTGGACAGCAGTGGGTAAAGCGTGATGACTGCGTTGAGGCTGATGGCAGGATCGAGCATCGTGCGGCAGTGGTAGGCCGGGGCCAGCAGGCCAGCATCGGGGCCCACGCCACACATGCGGTAGGCCTCGAACAGTGCGTACCTTCCCCGCGTGTAAAGACGCTTGTCTCGCCCGCTCCCCACTAGCTCGAAGCCTGAATGGCGCTCACCGTCGCTCGTGAGGGCCCTCGCCAAACTGGGAAGCAGTTGCACCCTTGACGACGGGAAATTGCACGGCGAGGGATCAAAAAGCGAGTAGGTCAGTTCGGGCATGTGCTGGCTGCATTCATGGCTGTCTGGGTCACGTAAATTTTGAGCGGACTAGGGGGCTGCACTTTCAAGCACTTTGATCATCGACTCCGCCGAACGTTGCCAACTGAACATCAAGGCCCGTTGTTGGCCACGGTGCAGTAGTTCAATGCATCTTGGGTGGTCGGACAGCAAGGCTAGAACAGCGGCGGCGATGGCTGGCGTGTCTGCTGGGTCCACTGTGACCGCTGCATCGCCGACCACTTCCGGTATTGATGACGTTGACGAAGCCACCACTGGAACGCCTCTTGCCATGGCCTCCAACGGGGGCAATCCGAAGCCTTCGTAGGTGGAGATGTAGACGAGGCAGTTGGCGTTCAGGTAGGCAGCCTCCAGTTCCTGCTCAGACACGTAGCCGGAGATTTCCACCTTGCCCGCGATACCGAGATTGCTTGTTTGCGCCGTGATCGCCTCGCGCTCGGCCGTGCTGGTGACACCGATCAGACGCAGCTTGGCGGTCGGTCGCTGCGCCAGCACCTGGGCGAACATGGCGATCACGCCGGGCATGTTCTTGCGCTTGGAGCCACCGCCACCCAACGCCAGCACATGACCCTGATCAAAAGCGGTCTCCCAGCGCCTCAACTTCTGGGCCAGCAACTCGGGCTGCAGCTTGGGGCCTGCCCAGGGTATGACCGAGCACCGTTCGGGGGCGAGTCTGTCAAAGGCCTTGAGCAAGTCCTGGCGGGTGTTGTCTGACACGGTGACGACATGCCGGGCGCTGCGCAAACCGGCGCTCAAGCGGCGGCGGAAGCGTTCAATCTCGGCGGGCGAAAGGCCGTCGTCGGCAATCAACGGGATGATGTCGTGCACCGTCATCACGACCGGGGTCAACGCCCATCGCGGTGCGCCGCTGCTGAAGCTGTGCAGCACGTCAAGTCGATGTCGCGCCGCGAGAGCCGGTAGACCGATGTTTTCCCAACTGTTCCAGCGGAATCCGGGCAGCTCGAAACAGCACACTTCAGCGTTGGGTATTGCCTGCTTTAATTTGTCACCGCCGCTCAGTGGGCCTGTGCCGAAGAACAGCAACTGCCATTCGGGCCTGAGCTTTGCAATTTCTTGATAGAGCTGGATCAGGCATTTGCCCTCGCCACGCGCGTGTTGGCCGATGGCTGAGCGGGCATCAATGCCGACGCGCAGCCTGCGTCTCGATGCTCCGACGGCGGTGCTCATGCTTGCCCTACCGGCCGCTGGGCGGCAGCTTGCCGCATCAGGGCTTCAAACTGCACGGCTTTTGAGGCCCAGGAAAACTCCTTTTCCACACGAGCCCTGCCGGCGCGCCCGATCCGCTCGCGCAAGTTCGGCGTCTGCATCAACTCCAGAGCCGCTTGGGCGAAGTCTGCCGGCTCGCTGCGCAGCAAGATGTTCTCGCCGTCGATGGCCGGCAGGCCCATCGCACCTTCGGGTGTCGACACCACCGCCATTCCCATCGCCCACGCTTGCAGGATCTTGTTCTTGATGCCGGCACCCATGCGCATCGGGCACACGAAAACCGCCGAGCTTTGCAGATAGGGTCTGATGTCGGTGACGAAACCGGTGACTTCCACTTGGGGTCCGACCAGGGCCTGCACTTCCGGCAGCGGGTCACGCCCAACAATGCTGAAGCGGGTTTCAGGTGCGGCATGCAGGATGGCCGGCAGGATGTCGGCGCAGAAATAGCGGGCGGCATCAACGTTGGGGCCAAAGGACATCACGCCTTCGAAAATCAACTGGGGTGGCGCTGCCGTTGACGTTGACGTTGATGTTGATGTTGATGTTGATGTTGATGTTGATGTTGCCTGCTCGGAGGACTCGATTGCCGCTGGCGTAAAGAATTCCAGATCGACGCCGTTCGCAATGGTCTGCGTGTTGGCTTGCGGGCAAAACCGGCGGAAAGAGGCTTCGTCCGCCTCTGAAACAAACAGCACCGCCGCCGCGTTGGCAATGTGTTGGCGGGCAAACTGCTTTTGCAACATGATTTGTTTTGCCAGCCAGAGCCGCGGGTACAGCGTGGATGCGACGCTGAGTTGCCGTTTCAGCGCCAGCACGGCATCGTCCACTTGATCGGCCAGGATAGGCGTGGTTCGGCGAGCGTCGCCCAAGTTCAGCAGCATGTTGCAGCCCGCATCCCAGATCAGGTCGTAATGCTTGTGCCGGCATTGGCTGTTGATCCGCTGCTGAAGCTGTGTTGAATGCAGGTAAAGCTCGTTGATGTCGAACGCCGACTTGATGCGCGCGAATATGCCGCTGGCGGCTTGTGTGGCTGCTTGTGTGGCGGGTTCAATTTGCACCGGGATGAACTCATCGATCAGTGCATCGAGTTCCGGATTACGTGGTGCCGAGTTTGGCGTGATGCACAGCAGGTCAAATTGATGTTGGC
>JBIIVZ010000027.1:0-12944 GCA_044339175.1 Roseateles sp. | reverse complement strand
TGCTTGCCCGAACAGTTGTTGTGCAGCGCGCTGGCCTGCTCGCCACGCGCCCACATGCCGCGCAACACCGGCTCGCGGCCGGGCCACTGGGTGCCGCATTCCAGCGCGCTCGCGTCCAGGCCCAGCTTGGCCAACAGGCCGGCCGCCGTCTGCACATGCAGCGCCTCGCCGTTGTGCGAGGCGCAGGCCAGCGCCAATTCGGCGTTGCTCAGGGCAAAGCGGTCGGCCGCGCCGCTTTCCACCAAGGGCAGGGCTTGCAGCAGCTTGACGGCCGAACGCGGGAAAATGGGCGTGTCCACATCACCCAGCGCGGTGTGCAGACCGCCGTCGGCATCGACGATGGCCACGGCACCGCTGTGGCGTGATTCGACATGGCGGCCGCGCAAGACTTCAACCAGCACGGGATTCATGCCTTGCCTCCCGTCACAGCTTGCTCAGACCCACGCACAGACCCACGCACGGAGCCATGCACAAACGCACGCAACTCCGTCGCCATGCGGGCCAGCGACGGCGGGTGGATGTACATCATGTGGCCGGCCTCGAAGTAGCTGATGCTCACATTGCTTTGCAAGCTGCCGTGCAAGCCCAGATGGCTGAGCGTGTAGTCGCCGGCCGCATGGGGCGTGGCCAGGTCGTAATAGCCGCTGGCCACGTAGACGCGCATGGCAGGGTTGGCATGCATGGCGCGGCGCAGGCTGTCGCCGACGTTGACATAGCGGTTCTCGAAGCCCTTCCAGGACCAGGTCTTCCAGAGCGGCGCGATCACGTGATACGGCGCGTCGCTGTCGAACTTCAGCGTTTCGTGCAAAAGCCGGTTGATGCCCACCGCGTAGGCACCGACCAGATTGTTCATGCCGGCGTCTTCTTCCGGATGCTCGCCGGCGTCGTCGCGGTCGAGGCCGAGAAAGCGGCTGTCCAGGCGGCCAACCGTCTGCCCACGCTCACGCAGCAGCTCCTTGAAGAAACGGAACTCGGTCGGGCGCAGGTCACAGCGCAGCAAATAGGCGGTGGACAAACCGCTGAAGCTGGAGAGTCTTTCGGCGATGCGCTGGCGCTGCTCGGCACCCAAGCGTGAGCCCTGCATCAGCGCCGACCAGTACTCGCCGTTGGCAAAGGCTTCCGCCTCGGCCACCAAGTCCTTCAAGGCCTTCTTTTGCTGCGCCGGTTTCAGCGCTTGGTGGTACCAGGCGGTGGCGGCGTAGGTCGGCAAATAGAGCGGGTAGGGCAGTTCATTGCCGTGGTCGAAGCTGAGGGTTTGAAAGTCCACCGCCATCGACACCAACATCAGCCCGTTGACGTGGATGTTGTGCTTCTCCTGCAAGTGGCGCGACAGGCCGGCCGCGCGCGTCGTGCCGTAGCTTTCGCCGATCAGATACTTGGGGCTGGACCAGCGGCCATTGCGCGTTAGGTAGAGGCGGATGAACTCGCCGACGGCGTCCAGATCGCGCTGGTACTCGTGATATTCGGCCAGCTTTTCGCCGTCGGCCACACGCGAGTGACCGGTGCCGATCGGGTCGATAAAGACCAGATCCGAGTCGGTCAACAGCGTGAACTCGTTGTCGGTCAAGGCGTAGGGCGGCGCGCCGCATTGGCCCATGTCGTCGGTCGGCACCCGCTGCGGCCCGAGCAAGCCCAGGTGCAGCCAGACGCTGGAGCTGCCCGGCCCGCCGTTGAAGCTGAAGGTGAGCGGCCGCTCGGCCAGTTTGGCGGCTTTCTTGCCCGCAGCCTTGCCCGGTTTCAGCGTGTAGGCAATGAAGAACACGCTGGCCCGTGTCTTCTTGCCCTTGCTCTCACCGTCTTTTTCATCCACCTCGCGCAGCAGTAACGTGCCGCAAGTGGCGGTGTATTCCAGTGTGCGCTGGCCGACCACCAGCTTGTGTTCGGTCACCACCAAGCGCTCGACCGGCGGCGCTTTCTTCTCCACGTCGACCGGCGTCTTGGGGGCTTCGGGGTTGGGTTCTGCTGCTGACATCATGGCTCCTGACAGGGAATTCGAGGGGCGATACATTGCTCGCCATGCACTCTAGCCCGACAACTAAGCCAATTCCCCTGATAGGGGTGGATTTCAGCAGCGCCCCCACGCGCCGCAAACCGATCACCCTGGCCCAAGGCCTGCGCCAAGGCCAGGTCTTGCGGCTCGAAGGCCTGCTCAACTTTGATACCTTGCCAGCCCTCGGCGATTTTTTGGCCCGGCCTGAGCCTTGGCTGGGCGGCTTCGACTTTCCCTTTGGTCTGCCGCGCGAGCTGGTGCTGGCACTCGATTGGCCACAGCAGTGGTCAGCGTTGATGCAGCATTACTTTCAACTGTCGCGCGACGAAATCCGCAGCACTTTCGCGGCCTTTTGCAACAGTCGGCCGGTCGGGGCTAAGTTCGCGCACCGCGCGTGCGATATCCCCGCCGGCTCCTCATCCAGCATGAAATGGGTCAACCCACCGGTCGCCTTCATGCTGCATGCCGGTGTGCCCTTGCTGCTGCAGGCCGGCGCTGAACTGCCGGGCTTGCAGCGCGGTGACCCGAGCCGGGTGGCGCTGGAGGCTTACCCCGGTTTGCTGGCGCGGGAGTTTTTGGGCCGGCGCAGCTACAAAAGCGATGACCGCGCCAAGCAGACGCCGGACCGTTTGATCGCACGCAAGGACCTGATCGATGCACTGGAGCAAGGCCGCAGCCGGCTGGGCCTGCGGCTCAAGCTGAGCCACGCACAGCGCGAGTCCTTGGTCGACGACGCCAGCGGCGACCGCCTCGACGCAGTGCTGTGCTTGCTGCAAGCGGCCTGGGCGCAAACGCAGCATGGCTACGGCTTGCCCGCCAGCATCGACCCGTTGGAGGGCTGGATCGTCAGCGCGTGAAGTTTAAAAGCCCAGTGCGCATGGCGACCGCGCGGTAGAAAAGCTCTCGCCGTCAGGTTTTGCGCATCAGCGTCGATTTGCCGAACAGCGACTCGATCAAGTCGACGGCAACATGGGCAGTCTTGTTCCGCAAGTCGAGCGCGGGGTTCAGCTCCATCAGGTCGAGCGAGGCCATGAAGCCGGAGTTGGCAATCATCTCCATGCACAAATGGGCTTCGCGGTAGGTCGGCCCGCCGGGTACGGTGGTGCCGACGCCGGGAGCGATGTCGGGGTCGAGAAAGTCCACATCGAAGCTGACATGCAAATGGGTGTTGGCGTCCAGTGTGGCGAGGGCCAGCTCCATGGTGTGGCGCATGCCCATCTCGTCGATGTAGCGCATGTCGAAGACTTCCAGGTCTTGTTCATGGACGAAGCGCTTCTCGCCGGCATCGACGCTGCGGATACCGATCTGGCGCACCCACTTCGGGTTGATCGCCGGCACCTGGCCGCCGATCTCGATCAACTGTTGCGGGCCAAAGCCGCACAGCACCGCCACCGGCATGCCGTGCGTGTTGCCGCTGGGCGTCAGCGCGCTGGTGTTGAAGTCGGCATGCGCGTCCAGCCACAGCACCCGCAGCTTCTTGCCTACTTCACGGCAATGACGGGCCACGGCGCTGACCGAGCCGATGCCCAGGCAATGGTCGCCGCCCAGCAAGATCGGCATGCGGCCCAGCTTCAATTCGGCATGCACCGCGTCATGCACGGACTGGTTCCAGGCCGTCACCTCGGCCAAGTGGCGGTAGCCGTCCACTGGCGGCAGCCAGGGGTTGGCGGGGCCGCTGAGGTTGCCGCGGTCGATGACTTCCACGCCATGGCTTTGCAGCGCCGCGGTCAGGCCCGCCACACGCATCGCCTCCGGGCCCATGCTGGCACCGCGCGCGCCAGCACCGATGTCGGTCGGCGCACCGATCAGGGATACCGCTCTAAGTTGGGTCATGCAATTTCCTCGTTCATCCAGTCGTCAATTTGCACCAGCGTCAGCATTATTGCTGGCACCAGCACCGGGGTTCATGTCGTACTCTTTTTCCAGTAGCGCCCAAGCTTCCTCAGCGGTTTCGACGAAGTGGAACATTTTTTCATCGCCGGGGCTGATCATGCCGGTCTCGATCAACAGTTCGAAGTTGATCAGGCGGGTCCAGAACTCGCGCCCGAACAGCAGGATCGGGCGGCGGCGGCATTTGCCGGTCTGGATCAGTGTCATGGTCTCGAACAATTCGTCCAGTGTGCCAAAGCCACCGGGGAAGCAGACCAAGGCCACCGAGCGCATCAAGAAGTGCATTTTTCGCAGCGCGAAATAGTGGAAGCGAAAACACAGTTCCGGCGTGATGTAAGGGTTCGGATGCTGCTCATGCGGCAGCACGATGTTCAAACCGATGCTTTTGCCGCCGATCTCGTAAGCGCCGCGATTGCCTGCTTCCATGATGCCCGGGCCTCCGCCGGTGACCACATAAATCGGGTTGGCGCGCTCGGTCGACACCTTCGTGACGATGCCGGCGAAGCGTCGCGCCTCTTCGTAATAGTGGCTCATGCTGACCTGCATCGCGGCCCGTTTGATGGCGACCGGCTCGCCCAGGATTTGCGCCGCCGCCAGCAAGGTTTCGGCGGCATCACGCGCGTGGATGCGAGCGCTGCCGAACATCACGATGGTCGACTTGATGCCCATCTCCTGCTGCATCAGCTCGGGCTTGAGCAGCTCGAGCTGCATGCGCACCGGCCGCAACTCGTCGCGCAGCAAGAACTCGTTGTCGTCGAATGCCAGCCGGTAAGCGCTGCCGGGGCCGTCGTAATTGGGCAGCGGGACGGCGGCCTTGGCTTCTTCCTTGGCGCTGGGGAAATTGCGTGCGGTGAGATCGATGCGCTTGTTCATGATGGATGGGGAGTCAGGTGGAAGCGGTGGGTTTGAGTGCTTGGTAGGTTGACGCGGTGCTGAAAATGCCGATCTCATGGCCGTTCAGGAGCGGGGGCAATACGCGTCAAATGTTTGCACACGCTGCATTCAGGTTCAGCCTGCACGCGTATTTCGCTCCATTCCATGCGGCGGGCGTCGAGCATTTGCAAGCGGCCAGCCAAGCTGGTGTGCAGGCCGTGCTGAGTGCTTTCAGCGCTGAAGCCGCTGATCAGCAACTTCAACGCCTCGGCTGCTTGCATGCTGCCGATGATGCCGACCAGCGGCGCAAACACGCCCATCGTGGCGCACTGCGCTTCCTCAATGGCGCTGTCCGGCGGGAACAGGCAGGCATAGCAAGGGGCGGCCGGCTGGCGGCTGTCGTAGACGCTGATTTGGCCGTCAAAGCCAATTGCCGCACCCGACACTAGCGGCTTGCCGTGGGTCACGCAAGCGCGGTTGACCGCCTGGCGGGTGGCGAAGTTGTCGCTGCAGTCCAGCACCACATCGGCGCGTGCCACCCATTCGTCGAGCAGCGCCGCGTCGGCCCGTTGCGCCAAGGCAGTGACGCGCACATCTGGGTTGATGGCGGCAATGCTCTGCGCCGCCGAGTTGACTTTGGCCATGCCGATACGGGCCACCGTGTGGGCGATTTGGCGTTGCAAATTGGTCAGGTCCACGCTGTCGTCATCGACCAGGGTGATCTGCCCGACACCGGCCGTGCCCAGGTACAGCGCCACCGGCGAGCCCAGGCCGCCGGCACCGATGATCAGCGCGTGGGCTTGCTGCAAACGTTGTTGACCTTCGATGCCGATCTCGTCCAACAGGATGTGGCGCGAGTAGCGCAGCAATTGCTCGTCATTCATGAAGTTCAGCATAGCCTGCTCACCTATAGGACTTACGCAAAATTGTCTCAGCTAGGCCTGCCGACGAAGACAGTACGCCCGTACCGCTAGGAGGTGGAACGACACTGAGGCGGTTTTGCGCAAGTCCTGACGAAGTGAAACGGCCCGCTGTGTGGCGGGCCGTTGACTCTGCAGCGAAGCTTGTTATTCGCTGGCCTTCACTTCAGCCTTGCGCTCGACCGCTGACTTGGACACCACCACCGGCTTGCCCTTCAACTGGTTCAAGGCTTGCATCAGTTGGAAGTCTTCGGCGCTACCGAATTCAGGCAACGGCTTGGGTGGCTCGTTGCGCTTGGCAAACTCGGCTTCGAGCTTCTGGCGCGCTTCTTCACGAGCCTTCTCGCGCGCTTCGTTCTTTTCTTCCTTGCCGTTGTTCAGGTGCTTTTCAAGGTCGGCTTCGCGGGTGCGCAGGGCGGCGAACACGTTGCCCTCGGCCGTTTCGTCCAACATGATGTCCGGCACGATGCCGGTGGCCTGAATCGAGCGGCCGCTCGGCGTGTAGTAACGGGCAGTGGTGATCTTCAGCGCGGTGTCGGCGCTCAGTTGACGCACCGTTTGCACGGAACCCTTGCCGAAGGTCTGCGCGCCCATGATCACCGCACGCTTGTGATCTTGCAGCGCGCCGGCGACGATCTCGCTGGCGGAAGCCGAACCTTCATTGACCAGCACTACCAGCGGCACGTTCTTCAGCGCAGCCGGCAAACGGCGCAACGGATCGGCACCGCCGCGGCGAATATAAGAATCAGGGCTGGCCTTGAAGCTGGCCTTGGAATCGGCGATCTGACCGTTGGTGCTGACGACTTCCAGGTCCTTGGCCAGGAAGGCGGCCGAGATGGCCACCGACGCTTCGAGCAAGCCGCCCGGATCATTGCGCAAGTCCAGCACCAAGCCCTTCAGATTGGGCTCCTGCTTGTAGATTTCTTCGAGCTTGCGAGCGAAGTCTTCCACCGTTTGGTCTTGGAACTGGCTGACGCGCAACCACGCATAGCCCGGCTCCAGCACCTTGGAGCGCACGCTCTGTGCACGAATCTCTTCGCGCATGATGGTTACGGGGAAGGTGCGGCTCTCGGACTTGCGGAAGATGGTCAGCTGCACCTTGGTGCTGGGCTCACCGCGCATGCGCTTGACCGCTTGATCCAGGCTCAGGCCGCGTACCAGCGTGTCGTCGATCTTGCTGATCAGGTCACCGCTTTTCAGGCCGGCCCGGAAGGCGGGCGAACCTTCGATCGGCGAGACGATCTTGACCAGACCGTCCTCCATGCCGATTTCGATGCCGACGCCGACGAACTTGCCGGTAGTGCCTTCCCGGAATTCTTTGAAGTTCTTTTTGTCAAAGAACTGCGAATGCGGGTCAAGCCCAGAGACCATGCCCGCAATCGCGTCGTTGATCAGTTTTTTCTCGTCGACTGGTTCGACGTAATCGGACTTGACCATGCCGAACACGGCAGCCAACTGTTGCAACTCTTCAAGCGGTAGCGGCGAGAGACTGCTGCGCGCGGTGGCTTGCAACTGCATGGTGGTCAGTGCACCGGCGACAACACCCAGTGCGACCCAGCCTGCAACTTTCAATTTTGCACTCATGATTCGAGTGGTTCCTATCAGTGAAATCCAGCAATGATGCGGTGTTTCAGATTTTTCAACCTGTTTTACATGCAAACGAAGTATAGGCCCGACACCCAGAAGACTGCTTGACAGACAGCCTTATTTGGGGAGTCAAATCGAGCGATACAAGGCAGTCAATTGATTTGGCTTCAAATTAAGCGCCATCTTTACCTGCGCTTTACATGATGGCTTTGATTAAGCCTTGTCGGCGGCGTCGGTTTGCGCAGGAGGAAATGTCACCACGTGGTCTACATGGGCGCGAATACCGATCCACTCGCCGATCTGGTGATCGTGATGCGACGGCACATGGGCCATCAATCGGTCGCCGGTACTGAGCCGCAAGGTGTAGAGGAAATCCGCCCCGCGAAAAATCTTGCGCTCGATTTGCGCCTTCACCGGCGCGTCGTCGTCGTGGATGATGTCGTCCGCGCGCAGCAGCACATCACACAGGCCGTCGGGATAAGCGCTGGCCAGGGCACAGGCCTCGGCGTCGATCAACGCCCCGACCGGCGTCAGCACTTCAGGGCCGTTCAAGCCCGGCACGATACGGCCGGGCGCAAACACACCATGGCCGATGAAGTCCGCCACAAAGCGGGTGGCGGGACGGTGATAGACGGTATAGGCTGCGTCCCATTGCTCCAGGCGGCCCCGATGCATGACGCCGACGGCATCGCCGATCGCGAACGCTTCGGCCTGATCGTGGGTGACGAACAGCGCGGTGGTGTCGCTCTCGTGCAGGATGGCGCGCAGTTCTTGCGACAGATGCTCGCGCAAATCCACATCCAGGCTAGAGAACGGCTCGTCCAGCAGCAACAAGCGCGGTGCGGGTGCCAAAGCCCTGGCCAGGGCGACGCGTTGCTGCTGGCCGCCGGACAACTGGTGCGGCGCACGTTTGGCCGCGTGTGCAAGGCCGACCAGATCAAGCACTTGTTCGATGCGCCGGTCGCGGGCACGTCGGTCGAGGTGATGCAGGCCGAAGCCGATGTTCTGCGCCACTGATAAGTGGGGGAACAGCGCGTAATCCTGGAACACCATGCCGATACGGCGCGCTTCCGGGCTCAGATGCAGGCCGGTTTTGGCGTCTGCCAACACCTCTGCGTCGATGCTGATGCGTCCACTGTGCAGCCGCTCAAGCCCGGCAATGCTGCGCAACACCGAAGTCTTGCCGCAGCCGGACGGGCCGATCAAGACGCCGATCTGCCCGCGCGCCAGGCCGAAGCTGACCCCGTCCACCGCGCCGCGTCGTTGCGTGGCTGCGTCATGAGCGCCACGGGCACCATAGGCGCTCTGCTCGTTGTGGCTGCTTTGGGCATGGTGTGGGCTCTGGTGCGCGCTATCCGGGTAGCGCAGCCCGATCTGATCGAGTGCAAGAAACATGGCCTTTATGATACCGGCCTCGATGCCCATTCTTAATGCGCATTATTCGCATTAATGCTTTTTAAGCTGTTCTGTCCTCATCTCAAGTCTCTGTTCATTACCCACCGCATGCTGCGTCTGATCACTGTTGTTTGTTTGGCGCTGGCCGTGCCGGTGCTGGGGATTCTGGGCTCCTGGCTGGCCCTGGATGCGCAAGCGCTGGCCGTGTTGCAGCACCAGTTTTCTACCGTGCTGCCGGAATATGCCTGGGTGTCACTGGTGCTTTCCGTCAGCGTGGCCTGCGGGGTGGCGCTGCTGGGCGGTGCAACGGCTGCCGCAGTCAGCTTGTTCGAGTTCCCCGGCAGGCGCTGGTTCGAGTGGGGCTTGCTGCTGCCAATGGCCATGCCCGCTTACGTGGCGGCCTACGCTTACACCGATGCGCTGCAATACGGCGGCGCTTTGCAAACTTGGTTGCGTGACCTCAGCGGGGCCGAGGGCGCGCTCTGGCCGGACGTGCGCAGCTTGCCCGGCGCGATTGCCTTATTCATTCTTTGCCTCTATCCCTACGTCTATTTATTGACCCGGACCGCGCTGAGTGAACGCGGCGTGACGCTGATGGAAACCGCTCGTATCCTCGGTGCGGGCACGCTGCGGCGAGTGCGTGAGGTGGCGTTGCCACTGGCTCGTCCGGCGTTGGCGGCCGGTATCGCGCTGGCCCTGATGGAAACTCTTGCCGACTACGGCGTCGGTGCCTATTTCGGCCTCACGACGCTGACCACTGGCATCTACAAGGCCTGGTTGGTGATGAATGACCGCATGGCTGCGGCGCAACTGGCGTCATTTCTGCTGATCGCTGTGGCCGGCCTGCTGTGGCTGGAGCGGCGCGCCCAAGCACGGCTGCGCTTCACCAGCAGCCGTGCGGGTGCCCAGCATTCTGTCGAGGCGCGGCCGTTGCCGCTGCGCGGAGCCGCCGCCGCCGCCGCCGTGCTGCTGTGCAGCCTGCCGATCCTGTTGGGCTTTGTGGTGCCGGTGGCGGCCTTGCTCAAGCTGATGTGGTTGGAGGCGCGCTACGGCGAGTTCGGCCTGCCGCTGGCGCGCTTTGTTCAATGGGCCTGGACCAGCTTGCAACTGGCCGGTTTGTCCGCCTTTCTGGCCGTGGGGCTGGCCTTGCTGCTGGCCTATGCAGCGCGGATGGGCTCGGGTGGCCGCTTGTTGGGCAGCGCCACGCGTATCGTCTCACTGGGTTACGCCGTGCCCGGCGCGGTTATCGCGGTGGGCATTTTGTTGCCCCTCGGTTGGTTGCAAGAAAAGGTGCCCGGCTTGGGGCTAACCGGCATCGTCACTGGCACCATCACCGGCCTGATCTACGCCTATCTGGTGCGCTTTTCCGGCGTTGCGCTGCAATCGGTGGAAGCCGGTTATGCCCGCATCTCACCCACAGTGGACGAGTCCGCGCGGCTGCTCGGCGCGTCCACAGGGCGGCTGTTCTGGCGTCTGCACGCGCCCCTGCTGGCCCGTTCGGGCTTGGCGGCTGCGCTGCTGGTTTTTGTCGACGTGATGAAGGAGTTGCCGGCCACCCTGGTGCTGCGCCCCTTCAACAGCGACACCCTGGCCGTGGTCGCCTATCAATTGGCCCGGGATGAGCGCTTGGGCGAGGCCGCCTTGCCCTCGCTGGCCATCGTGTTGGTGGGGCTGGTGCCGGTGTTGATGCTGTCGCGAGCGATGCGTCGCTGAGGTTTTGACGCGTTGCTGCAACACCGTCCAGGGCCTCGGCTGCCGACCGATTTCAAATCGGCTGTGCTCCGTGCGGAATGTCACAACTGAGGAGAAATTCCCCGCGACTCGGGGATAGTTGGTCGTTGCGCTGATTCCTACAGTCCAACCCATGCCATCGGAACTTCTTCGGTGGTTCTTGCTGCCAACGAGTCAACTCAGGGACCACGCCATGAACTTCAAATCCACTTTGATCGCAGCAGCTTTGGCCGCTACCAGCATTGCTTCGTTGGCAACTGGCCCCGGCAATCTGGGCGTCATCGACAACCTGACGACCGACATCGGCAACAAGTTCGCTGCCTCAATGAAGGGCCAAACCTTCAGCGACGATTACCTCTTCAGCATCGTCAACCCAGGTGACGCGTTCGGATCGGTTACTTTCAGTTCACGCGGTAACTTTTCACTTTCTAATATGGCAGTGAGCTTGACCGGTACCGGCATCACCGGCTTGGCTTCCGACACCGACCCGAGCGCCGACTTTGGCTTCAATGGGCTGAGCGCTGGCAACTATGTCCTGAACGTCACCGGCAAAGTCACCGGCAACCTCGGCGGCTCTTACGGGGGTGTGCTCGAAGCCGCCACCGCACCGGTGCCCGAGCCACAGACCTATGCCCTGATGTTGGCCGGCTTGGGTGCCGTGGGCTTCGTGGCTCGCCGCCGTCGGGTGCAGTAATTTGTATGAGTGCTGAAGTGTTCGAGCGATCAAGTGCTTGAATGTTTTTTGCCGGTCGCCCAGTTCGGCGGCCTCGCTTGAATAGCAAGGCGACACCCGGTGTCGCTTTTTTTTTGCGAGTGGCAGAAGTCACTCAGTCGGTTGCAGTCCGCCTGAGACCTTGGCTCTGAACGAGTCTGAATTGAATTTACCCCAGCCGTTACTTCAGCCTTCACCCCATAAATAAACCGGATGGCAGCGGAAGACTACAACCGTTGGCGGCATGAAAAAAGCGCTAAGCAAGTGATTCGCTTAGCGCATTTGGAAGTCTTCGAGCCTTGGCGGAACTGCTTGTGGTCTCCGGCAGGTGCCAAAAATTCATGGCAAATCATTGATTTCTATGGGGTCTCGAACGTTGAATTCAATTCTGTTCCCCCATATTTTCGCCCGCCTTGCTCTCGCTGCCCCTTCGTGTGATGGTCTGTGTGGCACCCGCACTCGGGTCGAGGCTGCGGACTAGATATGTCTATAGCGCCTGTCGAGCGCCCGAGCTTTGCCGACGATCTGCCGATCTGCCGATCTGCCGTGCTGACGTTGATGGCCTCACGCGAGCATTTTTCGCGGGTATCAGCAGTTCTTGAAAATCGAAGTCGGCAGCCCACCCTGTCTTCGATTCGCCGACACCTCCCCCTGCGAAGCAAATGGAATATCGCGGCAGGCAATCAGTTTGCGCTCCCGTGACCGGCTTCACGTTTCAGCCGCTCTCCCCCCCGGTACGCGGGGATGCAGTTGGCCATATGGGCCGGAATAATTCAATCCATCGAACCGCAATCCAGCAACTCGCAAACAAACTCTAGGATCTAGTCATGAAAAAGCTTCTTGCCGCAGCCCTGATCGCCGCTCCATTGCTGGCTTCTGCCAATCTGGTTCAGAACGGCAGTTTTGAGTCGGTAGCAGGCACCCTGAGCAATGGTGCTTGGTCGCGTTACTCGACCTCCACCTCGGGTGGCTGGACGGTGGAAGCCACAAATCAACTCGAATTTCGCAACAATGTCGCCGGTGCCGCCTACGACGGCAAAATCTTCGCCGAGCTGGATGTCGACCGCAACGCGCGCATCAGCCAGACCCTCGCCACTACGGCCGGCCAATGGTACGAGCTGAGCTTCGCGTATTCCAATCGCAGCGGCGTGGCCGTCGACAGCAATGGTCTGATCTGGAACTTCGGCAATACGACTCAGCAGGCCTCGACCTTGGCGCTGAACAATAGCGGAGGCAACGCCTGGACAGTCTTCAGCACTAAGGTGCTCGCCACCGACAGCAGCACGACCCTGAGCTTCGCCGCCGTCGGCACCAGCGACGGCTACGGCACTTCGCTTGACAACATTTCGGTGACCACCGCTGTGCCCGAGCCAGAAACCTATGCGTTGATGATGGCCGGGCTCGGCGTCATCGGTGCCATCGCACGCCGCCGCACCAAGCAGCAGTAATCGACTGGCTTTGACCGCAAGACAGAACCGGCTCAAGTGGCCGGTTTTTCTTTTGCATGACGCTAGGAGCCTGTCGGTCCTGGGGATCGTCGGCTGCGAATCGGCCGCAGCGGTCCATTCCGCACCGTCTTTCCGCCCCATAGCCGAGCTATGAGGCTTCAAATCCGGCACGAACTGTCATCGCTGGGGCCACCTTTCGCTTGTCGCCGCCTTCTGCCGCCCAGGCTTTTAGTCACGCGAGCATCAGCTCCAGCCAAACCCGAAGTGCGCGGGTGCGCAGGTGCGTAGGTGCGTAGGTGTCCAATGTTGCGGCCTCGCGCGCGCGCCTGCTCGCACTTTTCAGCCATTGCGCTCGCTACCAACGAAATCCGTTCGGAAACCTCGTCGTCATAAATGCG
>JBIIVZ010000316.1:0-3762 GCA_044339175.1 Roseateles sp. | reverse complement strand
GTGCGCGTCCGGATGGGTGGCGTGGGCGTGCAGAAAAGGCTTCATGGCGGGTCTCGAGTCTTGGGGCGGGCTGACGGATGTCAGGGCTTGCGTTTGCGTGCAGCGGCAGGGCTGGCGGGCTGGGCGGGCTGGGAGGCGGCCGCGCTGGCCGGTTTGGGCTTGGCCCCAGTAGCGGGGGCTGCCTTGGGCGTCAGAGTTTTCGCGATGTTGCCGGCCATGCTTTCGGCCACCGCGTTGGGCACGCTGGCGGCCTTCAGCAGGGTTTCGCCAGCGGCATCGAACGATTGTTTGACCATCGCGCCGGCCAGGTTCTTGGCCGCATCGGCGGCGCTGTCCTTCATGGCGGCGGTGGCCAATTGGGTGAATTGCTGGCTCAGCGCGCCCCACCATTGCAGCGGATCAACTGCCGGTGTTACCGGAGTTGCCGAAGTTGCAGCGGTGTCGGCGGCCGGCTCGGCGGCGGCCTTGGCTTTGGGCGCGACAACAGGCTCGGGCACCGGCTCGGGCGCTTTCGCCTTGGGCTCAGCGGCTGCTGCGGTGGGCATGCTCATCGCCATGGGCATCATCTTGGCGGCGGCGGCCATCATGTCGGCCGACATGCTGGTCCAGGCGTTGGCAGCGGGCGCGCTCTCCGGCGCGGGTATCTTCAGCGCGTTTTGCAGATCGGCCAAGGGCACGTTCATCGACTTCAACGTGGACAAGGTCATGCGTTGCACTTCCATGGCCTGGATGGTCGCACCCAGCATGCGGGCGTTTTGTTCCAGCCAGAACTGCACCGTGCGCAACTCGTCAATGCGTTTGCCCAACTCCTCCGGGTTCAGCGTGGGTGCCACCCATTGACCGATACCGGGCAATGCGGAGCCGGCGTTTTTGGCCAAGCTCTGCAAAAAATCGAAACCGGGGACAAATTGAGTAAAACTGTTGTCGGTCATGGTGGCTCCTGGAGTGGTGTCTCTTGTAACGCAATGGTAAGCGGTGGAATGCGACCTTGACGGCGTGTGGTCAGCGTTTTGCCGTGATGCGCGTGACTTCAAAGCCGTCTTTGGCCAGCAACAGCGGCAGCGCTTGTGGGCCGCTCATGTGCAGCGCTCCGACGGCTGCCAGCACCCGCGTGCCCTGGCCATGCAGCGTCGCAATGCGCGCGGCCAGTTGTGGGTTGCGCTCGTCGTTGAGGCGGCGCAGCCAGCGGCGCTCGTCCTCGCTGTGCACGCAGTCGCACCATTGCTCGTAGTTTTGCAAGTCGCTCAGGTCGCCGCGCGCCCAGGCCAGCGCCATCCGCCGCATCGGGCCGCGCACGCTGCCTTGCTCCAGTTGCGTCAAGCCGTCTTCGATGCTGCGCTGCACGGCCGCCGCGTCGCTCGGGATCAGCGCCTGCAGTTGGTCCTCGACCCGCTCCAGCGCCACCACTTGGCGGCCCTGTTTGTGGGCAAAAGCCAGCAGCTGCACTTCCTGCCCGAAGGCCGCGTCAAAGCCGTCCCAGCGGCCGGTCAGCATGGTCAGGTGGCTCAGTTGCAGCAGCGGATGCAAGCCCTCCAGCGCTTGCGCCGGCATACAAGCGGCCCGCATTTGCGTCGCCAAGCGGGCTTGCAGCGCCGCAGTCAGCGGCTTGGCGAGGCGCGGCGTGCGCGCCAGCGCAGCTTGGGTGGCGGGGTCGCTGAGGTCCAGCTCCAGCGCCAGCACCTCGGTGTCTTGCAAGGCTTGGCGCAAGGCCGGGCCGGGCTGGGCCCAAGCTGGGCGGCCGATGTGCAGGCTGCCGAACAAATAGGAGTCGTGCCCGTCACGCCGCAAGCGCCACAGCATGCCGCGGTCGGGCTCGGCTGAGCCGGCCGCCACAGCCTGAACTTGTGGCGGGCATTGAGCCGGTGCCGCTGCGGCCGCATGCTGCGCCGCCAAAATGAGTTGCAAGGGCAGCAGCAAGGGCAGCAGACCCAGCCGCCAAGCCAGCCAGCGCTTCATGGCGCACCGGCTTGGATGCGCAATTCGCCGCCTTGCTGGCTGAAATGCAATTTCGACAGCACGTCCATGCCCAGTAGCGGTGCACTCAACTGCGGCAGCACGGTGACGGTCAGCCGCTGCGCTTGCACGCCGCCTTGCAGGCTGAGGTTGGTTTGCGCCAGCCAACCCACGACCACGCCGCCGGCTGTTTGAGAGCGCACCTGGCCGGTCGCGGTCAGCCCGGCGCGGCGCGCCAGCGCTTCCGGCAAGGCCGTCGCGGTGGCACCGGTGTCGACCAGAAAGTCCACCGCCACGCCGTCGATCGTGCCCGGCCAGTGGAAATGCCCATCGGCCGCGCGGCGCAGCACGATCTGATCGGCGTTGACGCTGATCAGGCTTTGCTGGCTTTTCCTCTCCCAAGCCTTGAAGCCCAGAAACACCAGCAGCAAGATGACCAGCCAGCTCGTCAGCAGTTTGAGGCCGTGCGGCAGTTCTTTATGCATGGCCGCGCCATGCCAATCGGTGCCGAGTTCTCAAGCGTTTAATGCATGACGACCGGTTGGTGGCCCATGCTGGCATAACCCTCGATGAAATCGTCAAGGTCTTCTTCGGACGGGTCTTGCTCGATCAGCGCATCGACACCTTCTTGGAATTGCTGGGCTAGCGCGCCTTCGATGAAGATTTCCTTGCGGGACAGTTTGTCGACGATCTCGAAGCTGCCACGGTTCAGTTGCAGCTCGGGGTTGGCTCTCAAGAACTCACCGGGGCGAGGTTCGGCCACCTGGATGTCAAATTTGACAACACTGAAACTGGGGGAGTTATAGAGCATGTGCATAGGATCTCCTGTCAGTGTCAACTGCGGCCAGGGGCTCCGTTTTCAAGTCGTCGCGGCTTGAACCCTCTCCTGACCTGGCTTCATAGTGTCAGAACAAACGGCTTTTCAAGCGTTCAGACGAATAAATTTTGTGCCGCAAGCGCCACAACAGCACGGCCGCAGGACTTGTCTGAAATTTTGTCTTGACTCACGGCGGCGGCTCCAGCAATTGCAACTCCCAGTTGCCTGCCAGCGTCTGGCCAAAGATCAGCCGCACCGGCCAGTGCCCGCGCGCCGGGTCCAGCCAGACGTCGATGCTGCCGTCGTAGCTTTCCACACCGAGGCGGCGCAAATGCAGGGCGGCAGGCAGGCGGCGGCCCGGCAAGTCCAGCGCCTCCAGCCCCAGCACGTCGAACACCAGCTCGCGTGGCGTACCGCGCAGGCCGGCCACCGTCAGCACCACGCTGCTGCCGGCCGCAAAGCGCTGGGGTGCGCCGTCCACCCGCGCCGCCAGTTGCAGCCACCAGCTGAGGCGGTCTTGCGCGCCCGGCGTCAGCGGTGCTTGGGCTGGGCTGGCGGAATAGCTGATCAGCCCCTCGTCACGGCGAAAGTTGGTGGCTTGGGTGTCGCGGCCTCGGCGCTGCTGGGCAAAACGCTCGGGTGCCAGGCCTTGCGCGTCCAGCCGGCCCTGGCTCAGCCAAGCGGGCAGCGTGCGGCCGGCCAATTCGCGCTCCAGCAGCAGGCGGTAGCTGCCATCGTCCGCCAGTTGCCAACTCAAGCGGGCCACGCCTTGCTGGCCGTTTTGCAGCAGCAAGTAGGGCCATTCGCCCGCGGCGGGAACCGACATGGGCGAGGCGCTGGCGACATCGACGACCGTGGCGCTGGGTTCGGCTGCTGGCCCTGCGGCGTCGCTCGCCGTGGGCTCAGCTGGCTGGCCCGGTCGTGGGCTGAGCGCTGTCGGCAAGCGCTGGGCTGTGGGCGTTGGAATGAGCGCTGCCGCTGCCGCTGCCGCT
>JBIIVZ010000317.1:0-3762 GCA_044339175.1 Roseateles sp. | reverse complement strand
CCGCTGCTGTTCGAACACTGGCAGTCTCGGGGAGCCAAGGTTGGATAACGGGAGCCGTGTAAATCGAGAGATTTACGCACGGTTCTGCGAGAGGCTTCGGGTGAAATCCCCGAGGCCTACTTACCCACCCCGAGACCTACATCAAGGTCAACGGCGTCTGGAAATATCTGTACCGGTCGGTCGACCGCCAAGGTGACACGGTCGACTTTTTGCTGACAGCCAAACGAGATCTGGCTGCGGCGCGGCGCTTTTTCGAGCGAGCGATGGGTCAGCATGATTTGCCCGAGTCGATCACCATCGACAAGAGCGGGGCGAATACGGCCGCGATCAACAGCGTGATTGCCGACACCGGCACCGCCATCTTGATGCGGCAATGCAAATACCTGAACAACATCGTCGAACAAGACCACCGGGCGATAAAGCGAGTGACGAGGCCGATGATGGGTTTCAAGAACTTTCACTGTGCGCAGTCGCTCATCTCCGGCATTGAGACCATGCACATGATTCGCAAAGGCCAGATGAAGTTCGGCTCCGAAGGCCAAGTTTTGTCCAAAGCCGAGCAGTTCTACAGCTTGGCATTTTGAGAACCGGCGGCCAAGCCGCTTTGCCGCGTCGATTGGCTGTTATCGCGACAGAACCCCCTGGGTAGCCTAGCGAGCAGCGGGTGCTCGTCGCAGTTGCAAATAATTATGGTGTAGTTGGGCGTGACATCATCCGTGCGCGGGTTCGTCCATTCGTAACAGAGCTAGGCCAGCGCCTAGGATTTACCTTCAGCGCAGCTTCCACCCGATGTTCTTGCCGGTTTCCCAGTTCGGCTCTGACGCCGCTCGGCCGTGCAGAAGGGCAAGGTCACTTGCCCGGTCTTGCATGAAAGCATCAATCGTGCTTTACTCACGCATCATTAATGCACTAAATCTGAGATGTCACAAACCACTAGCCTGCCGGAGCTGGGTTCGACCTACCAGCATTTCGTCACCTTTGTGCGGGGCGATGCACCGACTCCTTTGTTGTCGCCAGAGCGATTCATTCAGGCGCTTCGGATCGACACGCAAACACTGGCAAGCCAGGCTCACGTTCACCGCAACACCGTCAGCCGTGCGCCGGCTTCGCGCGGTGTCCAGGATTATCTGCGCGAGTCGCTGCGCGTCATCAAGGCCGCCACCGATCTGAATGGCGACGTGAGCACGGCGCTGTTTTGGTACCGGAACGAGCCCATGCGCGAGTTTGGGTACAAGACCGCCGAAACCCTCGTCTCCGAAGGCCGGGCGGACGATTTACTGCGGTTTTTGGCTTCGTTGGACGCAGGCGCGGCTGGATGATCGTCGCTCCACTCGGGCGCGTTACCGCTTACCGCATGCACACGCCCCGCTGGGCTGGCACACCCACGAGTGGGGCCGGTGCGGGCGTGCATGGCGGGCGCGCCAATCGGCCGGGCACCGACGCGCTTTATCTTGCGCTCGACATAGAAACAGCCGTCCTTGAGTACCAACAGGCCTCTCCTTTGATGCCGCCGGGTACCTTGGTGAGCTACACAGTAGAGCTCACCAAGGCTGTCGATTTCTCCAACGGTTACCAGCCCTTGGCGTGGGAGCCACTCTGGGAGGATTTTTACTGCGAATGGCGCGAGCTGTGGTTCAACCAGCGCGTGGAGCCACCCAGCTGGGTGTTGGCCGACCAAGCGCTCGGGCAGGGTGCCAAGGGCATCTGCTTTCGGTCGAGGCTCACCGGGGGCATGAATGTGGTCGTCTATACGCGCGAACTCGCCCTCAGTGCTGTAGCGGGCACTTCCGGCCTCGATCATCTGCAAGCGTACGACCCGTGCGGCGCACTGCCGAAGAACCAGGATTCTTGGCGCTAATTCGGCTTAAGGTGGGTCAATTCAGTCAGCCGGCCGGTCAGCCGACGAGGTCACGAGCGTCTGACGAACAGGACCTCACCCGCCAGCATAATATTGAGCGCAAGACAAGGGATGCCGGGTACTACATCGCTGGGGTTTACCGAGAGAAGGCATCCGGTGCGCGCGTTGATCGGCCCGAGTTGCAGCGGATGATCGCTGACCTCCAGCCGGGCGACGTGGTGATTGCGGAGAAGATGGAGCGCCTCAGCCGGTTGCCACTCTCGCAAGCAGAGCAACTGGTCAACTCGATTCGCGCCAAGGGCGCACGCTTGGCAATACCCGGTTTGATCGATTTATCCGAAATTGCGGTCGCCGCTGATGGAATAACCAAGATCGTGCTGGAGGCTGTCCAGGAACTGCTTCTCAAGCTGGCCCTGCAGATGGCTCGCGACGACTACGAAACACGCCGTGAACGCCAACGTCAGGGTGTACAGCTGGCCAAGTCAACCGGTAAGTATGTCGGACGCGTTGCGGACACCAACATTCACAAGCGCATCGTTGCACTGCGTGATGCCGGCCAAACGATACGGCGAACTGCCGAGCTATTCGGATGCAGCCCGAGCCAAGTCAAGCGAATATGGGCGCTCCATCTGCAAGCCAAGGCTTGATCGAGGCGCGTTGGCTTGCTCGCCAGCGATCAGCGCGGGCACCGTGACCGTTTTACCGGAGGCAGCAAGGGACAAACGACCGATTGGCCGGGGTGGTCAACAGTGCTGCGGTGCTCAAGCATTGAAGCGATATAGGCCGGGTCCGACATGAGGCGATGGGTTTGTGCGTCCCCTGGCCGATGGCGGGGTCGCGTCTTTCGTGCTGCGCATCAAGGCCTCCGGTCTCGCTCCTGCGGGCTTGGTCGGCTGGGTTGGGTCGCGGCAAGCTCAACCCGCCGAGAGGGTGACCATGCCATCCGTCGGGCAGCGCACCACGCCGCCATTTGGATCCTTTACCTAAACTGCTGTGCATGAACGATTCCGGCTTCGTCGATCACTGTCTCGAACTGCTGTCGCCGCTGGGCTCAACACGCGCCAACCGCATGTTTGGCGGCCACGGGCTCTACATCGACAACTTGTGCGTGGCACTCGTGTTCCGAGACGTCCTTTACCTTAAGGTCGACGAGCCGAACCGGGCGGCGTTCGAGAGCGCTCAATGCCAGCCCTTCGTCTACGAAACGAAGAACGGCGAGACGGGCTCACTGAATTACTTCACGGCGCCGGAAGAGGCGATGGAGTCGCCCCACGAGATGATCCCTTGGGCCCGCCGCGCGCTCGCGGCTGCGGTTGCGGCGCGAGCAAAAGCGGCACCGAAGAGGAAAAAGCCGCCGGCGGGGCCTGGAAAGATGTTGAAGTAGGCGACGCTGGCCTAAAGGCTGGGCGGACGATTTGCTGCGGTTTTTGGCCTCGTTGGGCGCAGTTGTGGCTGGATGATCGTCGCGCCATTCGGGCGCATCACGGTTACTGCATGCACACGCTCTGTTGGGCTGTCCGTAATTTTTTCCCCGCTCATCCACATGAGCATCGCCAGCCTATCAGCTGAAACGTTAGCGTTCTTAAATCGTTTTTGCTTAAGGTGCAAAATTTTCCGTTTCTTGTGGGCACCCTATGTAGGTCGAACCCTCCTGTTCGACCAAAACCCCCCGATGGGTGGGCAGCTTCATCATGCAGTTGATGATTTTGTGCAACACCGCCTGCAGCGCTTCGTCGGTTGGCTGGGGCACTTCGACGAATTCCGGGGTGCCGCCCGTGCCGCGCCGGTACACACCGTCCAGCACCAGGCAGTGCAGGTGGGTGTTGAGATTGGCGGCTGAGCCAAAGCGTTGTGTCAGCGTGACGACGCCGCTGCCGGCCTCGGCCGCATTCCTGCGCGGGTTC
>JBIIVZ010000315.1:0-3775 GCA_044339175.1 Roseateles sp. | reverse complement strand
CGTTCAAGCGCCCCAGATTGACCGGCCCGTTGACGCGGTACAGCGCGGGTGCCGGCAGATCGAACTGTTCTAGCAGGAACTGCGCCAGCTCGCCCGGGCAGGTGTTGACCACCTCCAAGCGCACAGCCCGCCCGAAGTGCCGGGTGGTCAGGCCGGAGCGCAGCGCGTGGCGCAGGTTGGCCACATCGTCCTCGTCCACTTCGAGTTCTGAGTCACGAGTGACGCGAAACTGCGAGAACGCCTCCACCTTGCGGCCCGAAAACAACTCATCCAAGTGCGCCCGCACCACGCTGGTCAGCAGCACAAAGGCCTGCTGACCTTCACTCAACGCGGCCGGCAAGCGAATCACCCGGGGCAGCGCACGCGGCACCTTGACGATGGCAATGCGGTTGTCGCGCCCGAAGGCGTCCTTGCCGGACAGGCGAGCAATGAAATGCAGCGACTTGTTGGCCACCTGCGGGAACGGATGGGCCGGGTCCAGCCCCACCGGCACCAGCAGCGGCCGCACCGCCCGCTCAAAGTAGCGCGCCACCCACTGGCGCTGCGCCGGGTTGCGCTCGGCATGGTTGAGCACCACGATGCCCTGGGCTAGCAGCCGCGGCGTCAAGCGGTCGTTGAAGATCGCGTATTGCTCGTCGATCAACGCGTGAGCGGCGTTGCCGACACGCTCGACATCGCGGTGACTGACCGCACTGGCCGGGTCGCGCGCTTGCTCCAGCATGTCGGCAAAGCGCACTTCAAAAAATTCATCCAGGTTTGACGACACGATGCAGACATAGCGCAACTGCTCTAGCAGCGGCACATCCGGCCGCTGCGCTTGCGCCAGCACACGGCGGTTGAACTCAAGCAAGGCTTGCTCCCGGTTGAGCAGGGCCACGGGGGCAGAAATTATTGTCATGCACCATCTTAGCGAGGCCAAACGCCGGGCTTTAGCGGCGCAAGGCCTGACAACCCGAGTTGGGATCGGGCCGACCTCGATAATCCAGCCATGCATCTGATGATTCCCCATGCCAGCAGCGCTGGCGAGGCCGGCACCCCGCTGCTGGCCGACCTGCCCTTGCCCCACCTGAGCTTGTTGCTCGGCCGGCTGCAGCCCCACGGCGCGCGCCTGGGCAGCGACGAATACAGCTTCAATACACCGCTGGAACTGGCCTTGGCCGGGCTGCGCAGCGGTGCCAGTGAGAGCGTCAGTCACGTTGAAGCTGCGGCACCGGCCCGGCCCGAAACAGTGGCAGGCACGCTGCCCACCGCAGCTTGGCTGGCGCACAGCCACGGTTTGAGCGCGGCCGGCCAAGCCTGGGCCTTGCTGACGCCGCTGCACCTGTCCGTCGGCAGCGATCAGATCACCGCGCTGGCCCCGGCGGCGCTGAACTTGGGCGAGGCCGAATCGCGGGAATTTTTTGCCACTCTGGCTGAGTTATGGCCGGCAAATGAGGGTTGGCAGGCGCATTGGCTGGCACCGACGCAATGGTTGATCGCTCACCCCAAACTGGCCGGTTTGGCCAGCGCCAGCCTGGACCGCGTGGTGCAGCGCAGCGTCGATGCCTGGATGCCGCAAGCGCGCGGCCTGCGCACCTTGCAGAACGAAGTGCAAATGCTCTTGCACGGCCAAACCTTGAACGAAGCTCGTGAGGCACGCGGTGCCTTGCCACTCAACTCGGTCTGGATCAGCGGCTGCGGGGCGGCTGAAGCGACGGCGCTGCCTGCCGATTTGCAGCTCGATGAGCGCTTGCGCGAGCCGCTGTTGAACGGCGACTGGGCCGCCTGGGCCGAGGCTTGGCGCGCGCTCGATGCCGGCCCAGTGGCTCAGGTGCTGGCGCTGGCGACAAGCGGCCAGCCTGTGCAGTTGACGCTGTGCGGCGAACGCCACGCGCAAACCTACACGCTGGCACCACGCACACCGCTGCGGCGGCTTTGGCAGCGCCTGCTGCCACCCCAGGCCGACACGGCCCGACTGCTGGGCTCGCTATGAAAACCTCACCCAATCCGCCCCAAAATCAGCCCCAGCTATTGACCCGCGACGTGCCACCACGCGCCGCCTGGGCGTTGCAACAAGCGGGCCTGAGCCCCTTGCTGGCGCAACTGTTCGCCGCGCGCGGGGTGCGCAGCGCCGAAGAGCTGGACGACGGCTTGGCCCGGTTGCTGCCGCCCGAAGGCTTGCTGGGTATCAGCGCCGCCGCGCAGCTGCTGGCCGACAGCATCGAGGCCGACGCCCGCATCTGCATCGTGGCCGACTACGACTGCGACGGTGCCACCGCCTGCACCGTGGCGCTGCGCGGCTTGCGGCTGCTGGGCGCACGGGCAGAACAACTCTGCTATGTGGTACCCGACCGCGCCATTCACGGCTACGGCTTGACGCCGGCCATCGTTGAGCTGGCCATGGGGCTGCAGCCACAGGTGCTGATGACTGTCGACAACGGCATCGCCAGCTTGGCCGGCGTGGCCCATGCCAAAGCGCTCGGTCTGCAGGTGCTGGTGACCGACCACCACTTGCCCGCGTTGATCGGCGGCGTGATCGAGCTGCCCGTGGCTGACGCCTTGGTCAACCCGAGCCAGCCCGGTTGCACGTTCGAGAGCAAGAATCTGGCCGGCGTCGGCGTTGCGTTTTATGTATTGCTGGCACTGCGCAGCGAGTTGCGGGCGCGCGGTCGCTTCACTGCGGCCGCGCAACCCAAGCTTGACGGCCTGCTCGACTTGGTGGCGCTCGGCACAGTGGCCGACGTGGTCAAGCTCGACGCCAACAACCGCCGCTTGGTGGCGCAGGGCTTGAAGCGCATGCGCGCCGGCCGGGTGCAGCCGGGCATTGCCGCACTGTTCAGCGCCGCCGGGCGAGATTGCACCCGCGCCAATGCCTTCGACCTCGGCTTTGCGCTGGGGCCGCGCATCAACGCGGCCGGTCGCTTGTCCGACATGACGCTGGGGATCGAATGCCTCTTGACCGACGATCCGACCCGCGCGCTGGAGCTGGCCAAGCAGCTCGATGCGATCAACCGGGAGCGCCGCGTCATCGAGGCCGATATGCGCGAGCAAGCCGAGTTGAAGCTCGATGAACTGTTGCAAGACCCCAAGCTGAACGGCGCGCCGCCCGCTGCGCTGTCCATCTTTGAACCCGATTTTCACGAAGGCGTGGTCGGCATCATTGCCTCGCGCTTGAAGGACCGCCTGCACCGCCCGACCTTTGTTTTCGCTCGCG
Organism: Roseateles sp.; assembly: GCA_044339175.1. Lineage (GTDB taxonomy): Bacteria > Pseudomonadota > Gammaproteobacteria > Burkholderiales > Burkholderiaceae_C > Paucibacter_A. Next base: position 582 of record JBIIVZ010000315.1, on the reverse strand, counting down.
GTGCCGACGGGCAATTGAAGGGCTCGGGCCGCTCGATTGCCGGCTTTCATTTGCGCGATGCGCTGGACCTGGTGGCCAAACGCCACCCGGAGGTGCTGAAGAAGTTTGGCGGCCACTCGATGGCGGCCGGCTGCACGCTGGCGGAGGACGGCTTTGCCTGCTTCGACGCCGCCCTGCAACAGGTGGCGAGCGAATGGCTGGACGCCGCGACGCTGACACGCACGCTGCGCACCGACGGCCCGCTGGCAGCGGAGCAGTTCACCGCCGAAACGGTGCGAGCACTGGACGCGCAAGTCTGGGGCCAGGCCTTTGAAGCGCCGCTGTTCTGCGACGAGGTGACCATCGTGTCGCAACGCCTGGTCGGCGAGCGGCACATGAAGCTGCGCGTGCGCCAGGGCGGCATGCTTCGCGAAGCGATCTGGTTTGGCCACAGCGACCCGCTTCCCCCCACCGGCCGCCTCGCCTACCGGCTCAGCCTGGACGAATACCAGGGGCAGCAGCGGGTGCAGATGGTGGTGGAAGCGATGGTGTGAGAAAAATCGGTTGGACTTCGCGAAAAATTCACGATTTCCAGCCCTGAGC
>JBIIVZ010000314.1:0-3789 GCA_044339175.1 Roseateles sp. | reverse complement strand
GCCATTGCGGCGTCGGTCGATCAGCTGCCGATGCTGGTGGGCATCAACTTACGCAGCGGCGCGCACAGCGTGATCCGGCAAGCAGGCGCCGCCGTGATCGCGCCCGCCTGGGTGTCGCGGCCGCAGGCGATTGAGTTCCCGACCCAGGCCGGGCCGGGCGGTGCCGGCCGCAGCGCTCATGCCTGGTTCTATCCACCAACCAGCCCGGCCCAGCAGCCGCTGGCGGACGAAAAGCCACCGTTGCTGGTGATGTTGCACGGCGGGCCCACCTCGCATGCCGGCCCGGCCTTCAAAAGCGCGGTGCAGTTCTGGACCACCCGCGGCTTTGCCGTCGTCGATGTCAACTACGGCGGCTCCACCGGCTTTGGCCGTGCCTATCGCGAGCGTTTGCGCGGCCAGTGGGGCGTGGTCGATTTGCAAGATGCCGTGGCGGCGGTCGACTATCTGGCCGGCCAGGGCTGGGTGGACGGCGAGCGCGTGGCGATTCGCGGCGGCAGCGCTGGCGGCTTCACCGTCTTGTCGGCGCTGGCCTTCACCGACCGGTTTGCCGCCGGTATCAACTATTACGGCGTCGCCGATCTCGAAACGCTGGCCACCGACACCCACAAGTTCGAATCACGCTACCTCGACGGTCTGGTCGCCCCCCTGCCCGAGGGCCGTGCGCTGTACCGCGCCCGCAGCCCCGCTCACCACATGGCCCAATGTCGCGCGGCGCTGATCACCTTCCAGGGCAGCGCCGACCGGGCCGTGCCGCCGCAGCAAAGCCGCGACATCGTCGAAGCGGCAAAAGCCGCCGGTTGCGCGGTGACCTACCTCGAATTCGAGGGCGAAGGCCACGGCTTTCGCCAGGGGCCCAACATCGTGCGGGCGCTGGAGCACGAGTTGGTCTTCCTCGGCCGCGTCTTCGGTTATCAACCTGCGGAAGATCTGGCGCCGATCGAGATCAGCAACGCCGAGGCGTTGAACCGGTAGCCGCGACCGGCAAGAATTTCGTAGGGCGGGTCGCGACCCGCGTGCAGCCTTGCCAAATGGCCGCCGTGGTTCACCCAGACCGCTCGCGGGTCGCGACCCGCCCTACGGAGCTACCAGATACGCAAACGCTCGGAGGCCGGTTTGAACATCGGGTCGCCGGGCTGGGTTTCAAACGCGCTGTGAAAGCCGTCGTGGTTGACGGCGGCACCATTGGCGCGGAAGGCGGCGGGCGCGTGCGGGTCGGTCGTCAGCAATTGCAGTGCGCGTTCATCGCGGACTTTTTCGCGCCAGACCCGTGCCCAGGCGATGAAAAAGCGCTGCTCGCCGGTGTAGCCCTCGATCACGGCGGCGGACTGCGACGGGTTTGAACGCTGCGAGGCTTGATACGCCCGGAAGGCGATTTGCAGCCCGGACAAATCCGCAATGTTTTCACCCAGCGTCAGCCGGCCATTCAACGTTTTGCCCGGTAGCGCCTGATAACGCTCAAACTGCGCCACCAGCTGCGAGGTGAGCGCGTCAAAAGCCAGCCGATCGGCGTCCGTCCACCAATTGCACAGCACGCCGTCGCCGTCGAACTGGCTGCCCTGATCGTCAAAACCGTGGCTGATCTCGTGGCCGATGACCGCGCCGATGGCACCGTAATTGCTCGCCTCGTCGGCTGCCAGGTCAAAGAATGGCGGCTGCAGGATGGCGGCTGGGAACACGATCTCGTTCAGCGACGGGTTGTAGTAAGCGTTGACCGTCTGCGGCGTCATGCCCCATTCGCGGCGATCGACCGGCCGGCCGGCCTTGGCCGCCAAGCGCTGCCACTCAAAGCGCGCCGCTCGCTGCACATTGCCCAGCGCATCGCCGACCTCGACCACCCAGCCGCTGTCGTCGCGCCAATGGTCAGGGTAGCCAATTTTGATGGTGTATTTGCTCAGCTTGTCCTGCGCCAGCGCTTGCGTCTGCGCCGACATCCAGGTCAGGCCGGCAATCGACGCCCGGAAGGCCGCCAGCAAGTTCTCCACCAGCGCCAGCATGCGCGCCTTGTGCTGGTGCGTGAAGTGGCGCGCCACATAGAGCTTGCCCACCGTCTCGCCAAGCGCCCGGTTCAGCGCAGCAACGCCTTGCTGCCAACGCGGCAACTCGGCAGCCGCCCCGGTCAGCGCCTGACCTCTGAAGGCAAAGTGGGCCGTGCGAAAGGCCAGCGGCAACAGCGGAGCCGACTGATCGAGCAGGCGCAGCTTGAAGTACAGCTTCCACTCGGACAGCGGCACTTGCTCAAACAAACGGGCCAGGCCGATGACGGTGCTGGGCTGAGAAATTGATAAAGACAGCGACAGCTGATCCACATCAGCGAGCCCGGCCGACTGCAGAAAAGCCGCCCAATCAAAGCCCGGCGCTTCTTCAATCAACGCGGTCAGCGTTCTCGGGTTGTAGAGCTTGACCGGTTGGCGATTTGCCACCTTGTCCCAGTGCAGCAGCGCAATGCGGTGCTCGAGGGCCAGCACCGTTGCAGCGGCCTCGGCGGGCGCGGCCTCACCGGACAGCCGGGCCAATTCGGTCAAATAGACGGCGTAGGCGGCGCGGGCTTGCGCCAAGCGGGCGTCGTCTTCCAGCAGGTAGTAATCGCGGTCCGGCAGGCCCAAACCGCCCTGCCAGGTCAAGGCCCGGTTGAGGTCGGGTTGCTTGAAGTCGGCCATCACCCACAGCGCCACCGGCGTGTCGAGCAGGCCTTGCATGCGGCCCTGCCACTGCGCCAATTGCACGCCGCAGCTGATCGCGTCGATCTCGTCCAGCTGCGGCTGCAGGGCGGGCAGACCGGCTTGTTCGATGGCGGCGGTGTCAAGGTAGGCCGCAAAGAACGTCGCCACCCGGGCAGCGTCACTTCCGGCGGCCGGTGGGTCGGCGCTCAGCTCAGCCAGGATGGCCTGCAAGCGCTGGTCGGACAGATCGGCCAACTGGCTGAACGCGCCGAATCTCGACTTGTCGGCCGGTATCTCGGTGCAGGCCAGCCAGCCGCCGTTGGTCGCACGGAACAGGTCATCCTGAAAGCGCACCGCCGGGTCGGTACCGGACAAATCCAGACCGCCACCCCCTGCGGCACCAAAACAGGCGCAGAACAGTCGGGCCGGGTGGTTGTGGGGGTGTTCAAACATGTTGATTCCAAATCAGTTGGGGAGTTGGGGAGTTGGGAAGTTGACGCCCCGGCCATCAAACTTGAAGCAGACCCCAGCGCAGCGCCACCAACGTCAGTTTCGATTGATTGCTCGCACCGAGCTTTTGTTTGACCCGGTACAAATGCGTGCCGACGGTGCTGGGCGACAGGCTCAAGGTGTCGGCAATCTGCGCCACGCTTTGGCCGCGCGCCAGCTGGATGAAGACAGAGAACTCACGCTCGCTCAAGATCTCTGCGGGGCTGATGTCGCCGTCGATCTGCGCCAGCGCCAAGGCCTGCGCGGTCAACGCATCGACATAGCGCTCACCGCGCGCCACCGCAGTCACAGCGACGATCAGCGTTTCCGGTGCACTGCGCTTGGCCAAATAGCCCAAAGCGCCGGCCCGCAACACGCGCCGGGGGTGCGCCGTGTCCTCGTGGGCCGACAGCGCCAGCACGCGCGCTTTCGGGTCTTGCGCCAACAGCCGCCGCACCGCTTCCAGCCCGCCCATGCCGGGCATGGACAAGTCCATCACCACCACGTCGGGTTTGACCTGTGCATAGTCCCGGCAAGCCTGCTCGCCGCTGTCGGCCTCGGCCACCACCTCGACGTGGGCGTCCGTCAGCAGCATGCGAAAGCCCATGCGGACCAGCGCATGGTCATCGACCAACATGAC
>JBIIVZ010000313.1:0-3803 GCA_044339175.1 Roseateles sp. | reverse complement strand
CCGACCACCCAGAGCGAAAAATTCGACGCCGAGGGGCAGTTCATCAAGCGCTATTTGCCGCAACTGGCCAAATTGCCTCCGAAGCTGATCCACGCACCGGCCGCCGTAAAGCCGCTGGTGCTGGACGCCTTGCGACTGGTGTTGGGGCGCGACTACCCGACCCCGGTGGTGCGCCACGATGAGGCCAGGCTGCTGACGCTGGCGCGTTACGGGGTGGTCAAGTCCAGGGCGCTGCCGGTCGATTGATTGATTGATTGATTAATTGACTGACTGATTGATCCGCTGGGTGGTGTTCAGCCGCCCTGCCCGCGCAGCCCGCCGCGGGCCGCAGCTGCGGCCCCGACTAGAACAGCTCCACGTCACTCAGCGGCGTCAGTTCTTGCATGACACCGCTCTGCACCAGCAGCGCGTGGCTGTGGACCTGATTGCGCCCGCAGTCTTTGGCGTGATAGACGGCTTTGTCGGCCCGCTCAAAGGCGGAGGCGGGCGAATCTTCCAGCCGCACCTGGGTGAAGCCTACGCTGACGGTGATCTTGCCGATCTGCGGGAACACGTATTGCTCGGTGTTGTGACGCAAGCGCTCGAACGCATGAGCAGCGGCGTCGGCGTCCTCGCAGCGCATCAGCACCACGAATTCTTCGCCGCCAAAGCGGTACAGCAGGTCGTGATAGCGAAAGCTGCTGCGCATCAGGCGCGACAGCAACAGCAGCACCTCATCGCCAATCAAATGGCCGAAGCCGTCGTTGACACGCTTGAAATGATCGATATCAATGACGCCGAGGAAATACTGGGGTTGGTCAGCCTCATGGCGGCGGCCGTCGTCCAGCGTTTCAGCAAGCGAGTCGACTGCGGGGCGTAGCGGCAGCTCGCTGACTGCTTTCAAAAAGCTCTCTTCAAAGGTCTTGCGATTCAACAGGCCGGTCAGCGTGTCTCGTTCGCTGTACTCGAGCAGTCCCTGAAAGTTGTGATAAATCCGCAGCACGCTGGCGACGGTGCGCTGGTCCTTGCTCTTCAAGCGCTCGCTCGAGATCACCTCCACCACGCCGATCACCTCGCGGTCGGTCGCGATGGGGAACAGACTGACCCACAGCGCGCCGTCTTGCAGCTGCAAGACGGCGCGGCTTTGCATGCATTCAGCGCGTTTGGGGTAATCCTGAATCAGGGGCAAGAGTGCGACATCGGTCCACAGCGGGTCGGCGGTGGCCACCGCGTCATCGGCATGCAAGCGCGCCCGCGTCAGCCAGCGCTCTTGCCCGGGCTCGCCCACACAGCGAAATATCGCCACCGATTGCGGTTCCAGCAGATCACGCAGGGCGGAGACGAGCGTCACGTCCATGACATCGCGGTCACGGAATCCGGTCAACTCGGCAAGATGATCAACGACTTGAGACATTGCAGCTTTGGGCCTTGGTCAAGGAGACCAATGATTATTTTTCTGAAGCGGAAGCAATCATGACACTTCCAATTTGGCGCGAAGTGTATCTGCCAATCAAAGCCAACAGCACTTGCTCGTCATAGGGTTTACCCAGATAGTGATTAGCTCCTAACTGCTCGGCGTAGTCGCGGTGCTTCAGGGCAATGCGTGAAGTGATCATCACCACCGGCAGGGCCGCAAGCCGCGCATCGGCGCGGATATTGCGCAGCAGGTCGAAACCGTCCATGCGCGGCATTTCGATGTCGGACAACACCAGCGCAGGCAGCTCCTCGGCGGCCAGGCATTCCATCGCGTCGAGCCCGTCTTTGGCCAACTGCACGCGATAGCCCTCGCGCTCCAGTAAACGCTGGGTCACACGACGCACCGTCAGCGAGTCGTCCACGACCAGCACCAGCGGTGCCAGCGTCGGCTCTGTTGGCAGCGGCACCGCCAGCTCCAGCCCAGCGACGTCAGCCTGGCGCTTTTGCGCGGCCGCGCCATACCAATCGGCCAGCACCACCGGGTTGTAAATCAACGCCACCTCACCTGAGGCCAGCAGGCTGATACCGGCCAAACCCGGCACGCGCCCGAGTTGCGGGCCGAGATGCTTGACCACCACCTCCTGATTGCCCAGCACTTCATCGACATGCAGTGCCAAACCCTGCTGCCCGTTGCGCATCACCGCCACAGGCAACTGCTTGCCCGACCCATGACCGCGCCCGCTCTGCCCGAGCAGGCCGCCCAACCAGTAAAAGGGCAGCTGCTGATCCCCCAGTTGCAGCTGACCGCTGGCGTAGGCGGCTTCGATCTGCGCGGCAGGCACGCGTTGCACGGAGGCCATCAAGCCAGCCGGCACCGCCACCGATTGCTCGGCGCAGCGCAACAACACCACCTGCGTCAGCGCCGTGGTCAGCGGCAGACGCAACGAAAACTTCGTGCCCCGGCCGGCTTCGGTATGAATTTCGATCGCACCGCCCAGCGTGCTGACCTCGGCCCGCACCACATCCATGCCGACACCGCGGCCAGACAGCTCGGTCAACTGCCCGGCGGTCGAAAAGCCGGGCGCGAAGATCAGCTGCGTCAGCCCGGCGTCGTCCACCGCCACGTCGGCCTTCAGCAAGCCCAATTGCAGACCGCGTTCGCGGATGCGCGCCAAGTCAAGGCCGGCCCCGTCGTCGCTGACGTCCAGCAGAATTTCGTTGCCCTCTTGGCGCAGCTGCAAGGTCACGCGGCCGCTGGCGTCCTTGCCCAAAGCGAGGCGATGCTCGGGCGGCTCGATGCCGTGGCTGACGCTGTTGCGCAGCAAATGCTCGAAGGTACCGGCCAGCCGCTCCAGCACACTGCGGTCCAGTTCGGTCTGCCCACCGATGATGTCGAGCTGGGCCTGCCGTCCGGCGTCACGCGCGGCCTGACGCACCACGCGGTGCATGCGCTCGGCCATGCTGTCGAACTCGACCAAGCGGGTACGCAGCAGGTCGTCCTGCAGCTCGCGCGTCAAACGCGATTGGGCCGCCAACTCGTCTTCACCCAACTGCACATTGCGCTGCAAGCTGCGCTGCACCGTGGCCACGTCGCCCATGGACTCGGCCAACATGCGGGTCAGTTCCTGGAAACGGGTGTAGCGGTCGAACTCCAGCAGGTCGAATTCATCCAGCGCTGCGGTCTCCGAGCTGCCCGTGGCCGGCAGCGGCACCGAGTTGGGCTGGCTGCCCACTTGCGCCTCAGCCTGCAACTCCAGCTCGCGCAGCTGCGTGCGCATGCGCTCCAGGTTTTCGTCCAGGTCGAGCAAGGAGCTCTTCATTTGCGCCAACTCGGACTCCAGCCGCGCCCGCCGGATGCTGACCTCACCGGCCTGCGCCGCCATCCGCTCCAGCAAACTGCCGCGCACCCGCACCAGCGCCGACAAGCCCGCTGCGGCGTCCGCAGTCTCGGCGGCTGCGGCCGTCTCGGTCGCCGTGGTCATGAAGCGCTGCCAGTCGATCGGCTCGCGCGCCGCGGCAGGCGGGGCCGTGGCCGGTTCGGCGGAGGGCTCGAGTTCTGCTTCGGCTTCGGCTTCTGGTTCTGCTTCTGGTTCTGCTTGAACGGGTTCGGTCAGCACCTCGGTCACAGGCGGGCTGGCGGTCAGCGCAAGCTGGGCCTGGCTCAGGCGCTCAAAGTCAGCCGCCATCTGATCGACACGGTCCTGCACCGCCAGTAAATCCGCAAGCCCAGACTCATCCTGGCCCAGCGCCGCCTCGATGGCCGACTCCAAGCGGTGAGCTTGCGCGCCCAAGCCGAGTGCCCCGGTCAAACGGGCCCCGCCCTTGAAGGTGTGCAAGGCCCGCATGGCAGCGGCCGCACCGGCAATATCCTCGGGCTGCGCCAGCCATTGGCGCACGGCACCCTGCAG
>JBIIVZ010000312.1:0-3807 GCA_044339175.1 Roseateles sp. | reverse complement strand
TTCCCGGCCAATTGCGATGCTGAATCGCGGTATCACTGGCGCGAATACCTTGCGGTTAGCATGACCTCATGAACCCACGCCCGATCAATTTCCGCACCCTGGATCTGAACCTGTTGCGGGTCTTCGACGTGGTGATGGAGGAGCGCAACGTGACCCGCGCGGCGGCCCGTTTGGCCATCACCCAGCCCGCAGTCAGCAATGCCTTGCGGCGCTTGCGCGAGGCGATGAACGAGGAGTTGTTCATCCCGACCTCGGCGGGCATGTTGCCTACCGCCCACGCCGAAGAGCTGTGGCCGACGGTGCGCGCGGCGTTGGGGCATTTGCAGCAGGTCTTCGAGCCGCAGCCGTTCGATCCGCGTGATCCGCGCGAAGCGGGCCGCAGCTTCACGCTGGCCTTGGCGGATGCCACGGCGGCGCTGTTTGTGCCGGTATTGGTGAAGCGCTTTCAGCAAGAGCAAACGCGGGTCAGCCTGCGCATCGTGCCGCTGACCACGCGAGACCCGCGCGAGTTGTTGGAACAAGGCCGGGCCGACGTGGCGCTGGGGTTTTTCCCGGATCTGGGGGCGGCGCTGGCGGCTGAGGACGATGCGGGGGTGATTCGGCTGGCCCCGCTCTACACCTCCGAATACATCTGCGTGATGCGGCGCGACCACCCGCTGGCGGGCGCAGCGGCGTTGACGCTGGAGGCTTACTGTGAGGCCGAACATTTGCGCGTCAGCTTTGCCGGTCGCTCGCGCGGCTTTGTCGATGATGCGCTGTCAAGCTTGGGCCGGCGGCGCAAGGTGATGATCACCGTCAACAGCTATTTCACGGCCGGCTTGACTGTGCATCAGTCGGACTTATTGACGGTGCTGCCGCGCAGCTTTGTGCCGGCGACTGGCTTCATGCCGCAACTGGTGACCAGAGTCCTGCCCTTTGCCCTGCCGCAGATCGAGGTCAGCCAAGCTTGGCATGCCCGGCATCAGCGCGATCCGGCGCACCGCTGGTTGCATGAATCGCTGTTCAGCGCGGCCACCGAGATCGCCGGGGTTGCGGCGCAGACTCTTAGGAGTAGCGGCTGACTTGCAGCCCGCATCGGCGCGCTGTTCAGCGTGAACTTGCCAGCGTGAACTTGCCGGTGGCGAAGCCGCTCAGCGTGGGCTCGCCACCGAAGCTGCCGTTGCTTTTGCGCAAGGTGCCGCTGCTTTGAGTGGCTCAACGCGGCCTGATTGTTACCGCCGAACGGCAGAGTTGTTACTTGGTCCGCACAGCGCCCAGTCATTATTGACAATTCGTAAATGCAGCGTTGTGCATTGCCGGCCTTACCAGGGGATAACCCGACCCCATGTTGCTTGCATGGCCCAACAGCACTCACGAGGTGTTTGGGCCGGTCAAGCTGCCGCCGATGGCAAGAAGTGCTGGGCGGTGGCGGATATCGAAATGTAATTCGCTAGTAGGAATTTCAAAATGACACTCAAAAAATTCGCCATCACCGCTGTTGCTACCGCTGCCGCAATGGCCGCAGCCACAGGTGCCCACGCGCAATCGTCCACCAGCCAGGTCTCGTTGTACGGCGTCGTCGACGCCAACGTGCAGTTCCTGGACGGTGCCAGCACTCTGACTCGTGTCCAGTCGGGTGGCTTGCAAGGCTCACGTTTCGGCGTGCGCGGTACCGAAGATCTGGGTGGCGGCCTGCGCGCCTACTTCACGCTGGAAAGCGGCGTCAATCTCGACGAAGGCACGACGGGCCAGGGCGCGTTCTGGGGCCGTCAAGCGTTCGTCGGTTTGGCAACGCCTTACGGCGATGTTTCCTTGGGTCGTCAGTACGGCAGCCTGTACAGCTTGTCCAGTGACTTCAGCGCCTTCTCCAACACCTCCTACGGTGCCAGCACGGCCGTGATCGGTGGCTACGGCGGCTATGAGCCGGTGCGCGGCGGCAATTCGTCCGGCGCAGTCAACGGCGGCCCGGCTCGCGTCAACAACTCGATCAAGTTCCAGACAATCGACTACAGCGGCTTCAAGGCCGGTGTGTTGGTTGGCTTGGGCGAGCAAGCCGGCGGCACCAACCAGACCCGTATGGCCGACGTCTACGGCCGCTACACCAAGAACGGCGTCGATGCGATGGTGTCCTATGTGGACGACAAGCAAGCCGCCACTGGCCTGAACGTGCGCACGATGTCGGCCGCTGGTGCCTACGATATCAACAACGCCTACCGCGTGCTGGGTGGTGTGATCTCGACCGATGACCGTTCCGCCTTCAATCAAGACGGTACCGGTTACTGGTTGGGCGGCGACTACCGCGTCGGTGCCAACACCTTCAAGGCTCAGTATGTCGAGAGCAAGATGAAGGGCGACAGCTCTGGCGTGAATGGCAAGACGCAAGCGATCGGCGTCGGCTATCAGTACGACTTGTCCAAGCGCACCGCGCTGTATTCGTCGCTGACCCACTTCAAGAACGACGGCGCGGGCTATGCGCCGCGTATTGCGGGCAGCATGCCTGCCGGCCTGACAAACGGCGGTGAAGGCAATGTGAACGAATTCGTCACGGGCGTGCGTCACACCTTCTAAGCCGGACTCCTAGCGTCAAGCGGCTGCAGATTGATCGCTGATCCATCTCAGCCGCGTCGAATCTAGGTTGAGTCCAAGGGCACCTCGTTGAGGTGCCCTTTTTTGTTGGTACGACCAAGATCAAGAGTGGAGACCATGAATAAAAATGCGAAGCATGTGATCGCCGTGGCGGTAGCCGTCGCGCTGGCGGGGGGCGTGGCTTATTACTTGTTGGCCGCCAAGCCGCCTCAGCAGGCGGTTGAAGTTGAACCTGCCGCCACACAGCTGCCCGTCCAAAGCGCTGCCGCAGCCAGCTCTGGGCCGGCCTCAGCGCCGCTGCCGGCTATTTTGTTTCCTGTCCTTGCGCCGGCACAGCCGGCCAGTGCTGCCGCGCAAACGTTGCTGTCGCTGCCGGTACTGGTCGATGCCGACGCCGTCGTGAGCCAGCAATTGACCGACCTGCTGGGGCAAAAAAACATCCTCACTTTTCTGCACATGGATCATTTTGTGCGGCGGGTGGTGGCCACGGTGGACAACTTGGCGCGCTCGTATGCGCCGCAGACGATGTGGCCGGTCAACCCGACGCCGAAGCGTTTTGTGACCCTGATCGATGGTGTCGGCGGGCCCGAGGTGATCAGCCCGGACAACGGCCAGCGCTACACCCCGTTCGTGCTGCTGGTCGAGTCGGTCGATTCGGCCCAAGCGGTGGCGGTGTATGTGCGGCTCTATCCGTTGTTCCAGCAGGCTTACGAAGAGTTGGGCTTCCCGAGGCGCTACTTCAATGACCGCTTGGTGTTCGTGCTCGATCACTTGCTGGCCACGCCGGTGCAGCGCGGCCCCACAGCGGTCAGCTTGGTCGAGGTGAAGGGCTTGGTGCCGTCGCTGCGGCCCTGGGTGCGCTATGAGTTCAGCGACCCGGCGCTGGAAGCGCTCTCGGCGGGGCAAAAAATGCTGCTCCGAACCGGCCCGGTCAATCAGCGCCGCTTGAACGCCAAGCTGCTGGAGATCAGGGCGCTGGTGGCGTCTGCCGGGTTGCCAGCAGTGCAGTGAGCCTGCGCAGTGCGTCGAGGCGCGCCAAGGCGACTACAGCGCGTGTTGCTGCAACTGTGCCAGGGTGACGATCTCCAACGCCTTGGCGTGGGTGGCTTCCAAGTGCACCGGCGGTGCCACGCCGGCTTTCAGCGCTTGACGCCAGCGCGCAGCACACAGGCACCAGCGGTCACCCGGCTTGAGTCCGGCAAAGCGGTGGGCCGGGCGCGGCGTGATCAAGTCATTCCCCAA
>JBIIVZ010000311.1:0-3831 GCA_044339175.1 Roseateles sp. | reverse complement strand
GCGGACATCTACGAAACGCCGGCCACCCGCTTCGTCGCCGACTTCATCGGCAATGTCAACATGATGGAGGGCACGCTCAGCGTCGACGAGCCCGACCACGTCATCATCGAGTGCGCCGACTGCACCCATTACGTCGGCCACGGCATCACCGGCACCGCCGGCATGGCGGTCGGCGTGGCCTTGCGGCCTGAAAAAATCCGCCTCAGCAGCGACAAGCCGGTCGGTGAGTTCAATCAGGTGCTCGCCCATGTGCGGGAGCTGTCGTATTTCGGCGCGTTCACCGTCTACCACCTGCAACTCCCCAGCGGTCAGGTCATCAAGGTCAGTGAAAGCAATATGGAACGCCACCGCACGGACCCGTTGACCTGGGACCAGGAAGTCTGGGCTTCGTGGACACCGACCGCGCAAGTCGTTTTGACGCAATAGCGCTCAGCCCCATGCCCAAGTCAAGCAATTCCAAGCCCACCGGGCCACAGCAGCTGCTCGGCTGGACGGGCCGGCTGTTCAGCGGCCGCAGTGCCGTCATTGGCCTGCCCTATGTCTGGCTGCTGGCATTTTTCGCCCTGCCCTTCTTGATCGTGCTGAAGATCAGCGTGTCCGAGATGGAGACGGTGCGCTTCAAAGAGCTACTCACCTATGCCGACGGCGTGCTGAACTTGACCCTCAAGTTCAGCAACTATGTCTTCATCACGCAGGACGATCTGTATGTGCTGGCCTATCTGGCCAGCCTCAAATACGCGGCGGTGACCACGCTTGGTTGCTTAGTGATCGGCTATCCGTTTGCCTACTTCATGGCCCGCACCCGCCAGGCGCTGCAACCGGCCTTGCTGATGTTGGTGATGCTGCCGTTCTGGACCAGCTTCCTGTTGCGTGTTTACGCCTGGAAGGGCTTGTTGGGCGAAGGCGGTTGGGTCACCGATGCGATCGTCTTTTTGGGGCTGGATCATTTGCTGCTGGCCGCTGGCGTGATCCCGGCGCTGGGCAAGCTGATGAACACGCCGTTCTCACTGGTGCTCGGCATGATTTACACCTACTTGCCCTTCATGATCTTGCCGCTGTATGCCAACCTGTCCAAGTTGGATGTGCGCTTGCTGGAGGCCGCCTCCGACCTGGGTGCCACGCCCTGGACGGCGTTCTGGCGTATCACCGTGCCGCTGTCCAAGGCCGGCATCATTGCCGGCTCCATGCTGGTGTTCATTCCCTGCGTCGGTGAATTCGTCATTCCTGAGCTGCTGGGCGGGCCACAAACGCTGATGATCGGCCGCGTGCTGTGGGATGAGTTCTTCAGCAACAACGACTGGCCGATGGCCTCCAGCGTTGCCGTGGTGATGGTCTTGCTGATCCTGGTGCCCTTGGCGCTGTTCAGCAAATACCAGGCCGAAAGCCAGGAGGCTCGGTCATGAAAACCGCATTTTTCAGCCCCAAGGTGACGCGTTGGGTCAGCCGTGGCTGGCTCAGCGCCAGCTTCATCTTTCTGTACCTGCCGATCCTGGCGCTGATCGTCTATTCGTTCAACGACTCCAAGCTGCCCTCGGTCTGGGGCGGCTTCACGCTGAAGTGGTACAGCGCCCTACTTGACGACCGCGAGGTGCTGAGCGGCCTGAAGCTATCGATGCAGATCGCCTTCATGACCGCCTGCGCCTCGGTGCTGATAGGCACTTTTGCCGCCTTTGCGCTGGTCAAGTACAGGCGTTTCACCGGCCGCACGCTGTTCACCGGCATGGTCAATGCGCCGCTGGTGATGCCGGAGGTGATCATCGGCCTGTCGCTGCTGCTGATGTTGGTGTCGATGCAGCGTGCTCTGGGCTTCCCCGAGCGCGGCATGATGACAATCTGGCTCGGCCATTTGCTGCTGGGTCTGGCCTACGCGACGGTGGTGATCCAAGCGCGGCTGACCGAGCTGAACCCGCAGTTGGAAGAAGCGGCGATGGACTTGGGTGCCAAGCCGCTGCAGGTGTTTTATTTGGTCACGCTGCCGATGATCACGCAGTCGATGCTGTCGGCCTGGCTGCTGACCTTCACCTTGTCGCTGGACGATGTGGTGCTGTCGGCCTTTTTGTCCGGCCCCGGCTCGACCACGCTGCCCCTGGTGATTTTTTCGAGAGCGCGCTTGGGCGTCAGCCCCAGCATCAATGCGGTGGCGACCGTCATCATCGTGGTGGTGGCCATTGGCGTGATTGGCGTCAGCTACTGGATCGCCCGCACCGAACGCCGACGCACACAAGAAATGGCCGCCGCCCAGCGCGGTGGCCACTGAAGCAGACCCCACGCTGCGACCCGACTTCAACGAGGAGACTCCCATGAAAAAACCGATGCTTGCCGCCCTGCCTTTGGCCCTGTCCTTGGCCCTGGCTGCGGCCTACCCAGGTGCTGCGTTGGCACAGTCGAATGAGGACTTGCTGAAGGAGCTGCGGGCGCTGCGCGACCGTGTCGGCCAACTGGAAGACAAGCTCAAGGCCGCCGAAGCCAAGCCGGCAGCGGCCGCCGCCACAACGGCTCAATGGGGCATGACGCCCGCCCAGGCGGCCGAGTTCAACCGCATCTCGGTCAAGACCGAAGCGATCGAGGACAGCACCGAAGCGATGGGCCTGAAGAACCTGAAGATCAGCGGCTTCATCGACCCGACCTTCATCTACAACAACGCCGCCAACACCTCGGGCTTCCAGCTGCTCAGCAAGCTGCCCTATGCCTATGACAATGGCTATTTCGGCATGGCCGTGCTGGACCTGCAAAAGGAAATGGAAGGCGGCACCAAATGGCATTTGACGCTGGCACCTGAGCGCGGTGCCGGAGCGGGCTTCAACAGCGGCTCCATCCTGCACGAAGCGTCGGTCAGCATTCCGCTGGGTGACTTGCAAACCCGGCTGTGGCTGGGGCAGATTCCCGACTGGACCGGCTACGAAGTCACCTTGCCGACCGGCAACAAGTTGATCACCCACAACCTGCTGTTCGACTTCACCGCCCCGACCGCCTACACCGGCGCGGTACTGGACTTGACGATGGGCAAATGGATGATCAAGGCCGGCTTGGCCAACGTCAACGCCGCCCACAAGAGCATGGGCAACAAGACGCCGGCCTTCATTTACAGGGTTGATTACGCCAAGGGCGAATACAACGGCTTTGGCTTTACCGGCCTGCATGGCAAGGCCTACAACTATGCGGCGGACGCCACCGACGCTATGGGCGACTTGCGCTTTGCCGGTGATGCCCGGCGCGACACCCGGGTCGACTTGCTGGAAGCCGATGTCTACTTCATACGCGGCGATTGGACGATGCAAGGCCAAGTCAGCTGGGGCAAGCAATCCAAAAGTGCCCTCTTCAACGAAGACGGGCAATTGCGCGACGCCACCTGGACCGGCCTGTCTGCCCTGCTCGCCTACAAATTCATCCCGCGCTGGGAGGCCACCACCCGCTTCGACTACCTGAACAACAGCAAGAACGGTGGCGGCCTGTTCGGCTACAGCACCGAAGACGGCCACAACGGCATCGGCCGCGGCAACGGCTTTGCCTGGGACGAGGCGAACCCGAACCCGGCACTGGCCGGCAAGGGGGCCGACCGCTATGCGCTGACCCTGGGCCTGAGCTATTTGTTCAACCCCAGCACCATTTTCAAAATGGAATACCGCCTCGATGCGTCCAACCAAGCGGTGTTCAACAACGCCAGCGACGGCAGTTGGCAAAAGCGCAATCACTTGTTCGGCAGTTCCGTGTTGGTGAGTTTCTGAGGTCGGCGATGAATAGCACCACGAACAGCAGCACGACAAACAACCCCACCAGCGGCAAACCCGACTGGCATGCCCGCGCCGCCGCGCTGAAGATCGACGGCCGGCC
>JBIIVZ010000310.1:0-3837 GCA_044339175.1 Roseateles sp. | reverse complement strand
GGGCTCGCGTCGGTCTTCAGTAACGATCCCTTGGCCGCGCCGGCCCGCGCCGTGCTGGCGGCTTCTGGGCGGCAACCGGCTTGGGCTGCGGGCGGCTGATGTCGGCCAACTCGAGCGTCGAGCGGACGAGGCTTTCGACCGCTTCGCTGAGATCGGCGGGAGGCTCCAGCGTTTCGATCACTTGCAGCAACTCGTCGGCGTCTTCCAGGTCGTCCGGGTCCATGTGCATGTAGAGCGAGGCCAGCGGTTCGAGCAGGTCGGCCGCTTCTTCGCGCGTCAGGTCGGGGAACAGTTCGGTGGCGAGCGAGAAGCCGGCCACCCATGGGAACACCACTTCTGAAGGGTCGGCATCTTCTTCCAGCTCGAACACCCAGGGGTCAAACCAGAGCCGCTGCGTGATGGCCTGGTTCAGCTCCTGGTAGCGGCGTTTGACCAAGCCGATCAGCTGGCGCGAATCAAAGCCCTCTGGCGGACTGCGGCCTTCGGTGTCCAGCACGTAGCGCGTCCACTGAAATGTGGGCACTGCCTTGGGCTGCAGCAGCACACCGACCAGGAAACCGTCCAGCATGGTGACGTCCAGCGTTTCCAGCGGCGCGGGCACGGCGTCCAGCAAGTCTTGCAATTGGTCCAGCTCAGCTTCGCTCAAGGGCTGCAGCGGCGCGGGCGGCGTGGCGGGGGCGGGCTGACGTGCGGCTGGGCGCGCCTGTTGGTGGGCTGGTTGATGGAACGCCGGCCTGGCGGGTTGATAGGCCGACCGCTGCGGTGCCGGCTGCGGCGAGGCGTGCGGCGATTGCCGAGCGGCTGGGCGGCCGGCTCCGGCAGGGCGGGAAGCGGGCGGACGTGATGCCGGCGGACGTGGGGGCTTTGACTGACTCATCTGCGCATTGTCCCGCCGAAATGCTGTGCCGTTGCGCCAGTCCGGCAGCCTTCTGGCACCGCGTCTCCCCCTAAATGGGGATGTCGGGACAGCAGCCAAATCTTTAAAGTCTGTCTCAAGCAAGGAGTTTTGGCTTTGCAGTTGTCCCAACGACAGTCCTCTAGAGGGCTTTTAACGCTCACCCGGTTCGCTAGGTGAGCGTTTTTTTTGACCTCTGCCTGCTGAGCGGCTTCGCTGTGTCTGCGCGGGTGCCGATCAAGCAAACCCTTGCGCCAAGCAGCTTTGCAAATGCGCCACCAACAAGCGCAGTGGTCGTGGCGTGCTGCTGCTCCAGCGGTGGACGGCGTAAATGGCGTCACCAAAAAAGTCGACCGGCCGCCACTCAGCCAACACCTCGACCAAGCTGCCCTGCGCCAGCGCGGGCGCGGCGGTGAAGTCGGGCAGCAGCGCCAGGCCCAGCCCGGCGAGCGCGGCGTCGCGCAAGATTTCGCTGTTGCCGGCGCGCAGCGGGCCTTGCACGGGGATGCGCAGCCGCTCGGGCTCGCTGCCCGGGCCGCTATTGCTTCCCATGCGCTCGAACAACCAGACGGCGGGCCCCGGGCGTAAATAGGGCAGACACGCGTGGCGCGCCAATTCGTCCGGATGGCCAGGCTTGCCTTGGGCCAGCAAATAGGCCGGGCTGGCCACCAGCATGGCGCGCGAGCTGCAGAGCTTGACGGCCACATGGGTGTCGGGCGGTGCGCTGGTGTGGCGGATCGCCAGATCAAAACCTTCCTGGGTCAGCGAGACCAAGCGGTCGGACAAGTCCAGCTCGATGCGAATCTCCGAATATTGGCGGAAGAAGGCGGTCAGCAGCGGTGCCACATGCTGGCGACCGAGCGCCACCGGTGCGGTGACGCGCAGCAGCCCGCGTGGCTGGCCCACCGCATCGCGCGCCGCTGCCAGCGCGGCAGTAATCTGGGCAAAGCTGGCCTCGGTGTCATCGACCAAGTGCTGGCCGGCCTCGGACAAGCGCACCGAGCGGGTGGTGCGTGCGATCAGGTTCTGGCCCATCGCCCGTTCCAGCTCGGCAATGCGCTGGCTGACCGCCGCTTTCGACAAGCCCAGCCGCTGCGCCGCCTTGGTGAAGCTGCCCACTTGGGCGATCACGGTCAGCGCGTGCAACTGGCCCCACAAGACGTCGTGGCGCAGGTCGGTTTTGATTGGAGTACTCATGATTGTTCATATTACCGAACAATCAAATCAGCAGGAAGCGATTGGCAAGGGCGGCCCACATCCCTAGACTGCGTGCACACACCGGAGATTGCCATGACCAGCCCGCATACCAGCCCCTACACCAGCACCGCCGACCTGACCCATTTCATCAACGGCCAATTGCAGCCGGCGACTTCCGGGCGCAGCCAGGCTGTTTTCAACCCGACCACCGGCCAAGTGGCGCGGCAGGTGCAGTTGGCCAGCTTGGATGATGTGAACGCCACCGTGGCCGCCGCGCAAGCAGCATTCCCGGCCTGGGCCGATGCGCCGCCGCTGCGCCGAGCCCGCGTGATGTTCAAGTTTCTGGAGTTGCTGAACCAGCAACGGGAAACCATAGCCGCGATGATCACGGCCGAGCACGGCAAGGTGTTCACCGACGCGATGGGCGAGGTGGCTCGCGGCATCGACATCGTCGAGTTCGCTTGCGGCGCGCCGCAGCTGTTGAAGGGCGATTTCACCGATCAGGTCTCGACCGGCATGGACAACTGGACGCTGCGCCAGCCGCTCGGCGTGGTGGCCGGCATCACGCCGTTCAACTTCCCCTTCATGGTGCCCATGTGGATGGCACCGATGGCGATTGCCACCGGCAATGCCTTCATCCTGAAGCCCAGCGAGCGTGACCCGTCAGCCAGCCTGTTCGTGGCCCAGTTGCTCAAGCAAGCGGGCTTGCCGGACGGCATTTTCAGCGTCCTGCAAGGCGACAAGGTGGCGGTGGACGGTTTGCTGAACCACCCCGACGTGAAGGCATTGAGCTTTGTCGGCTCGACCCCGATTGCCCAGTACATCTACGAAACCGGTGCCAAGAACGGCAAGCGCGTGCAGGCGCTGGGCGGTGCCAAGAACCACATGGTGGTGATGCCGGACGCCGATATCGAGCAGGCCGTGGACGCGCTGATCGGCGCGGCCTACGGTTCTGCGGGCGAACGCTGCATGGCGATCTCGGTGGCGGTGCTGGTCGGCGATGTGGCCGACAAGATCGTGCCGATGCTGGCCGAGCGTGCCCGCGCGCTGAAGATCAAGAACGGCATGGAGCTGGACGCCGAAATGGGCCCGATCGTGACCCGCGAGGCGCGTGACCGCATCGAAGGCTATATCGGCATCGGCGTGGAAGAAGGCGCCACGCTGGTCGTCGATGGCCGTGGCCACAAGGTCGCCGGTTACGAGGACGGCTTCTTCACCGGCGGCACCTTGTTCGACCATGTCAGCACCGACATGCGCATCTACAAGGAAGAAATCTTCGGCCCGGTGCTGGCCTGCGTGCGGGTCGATGGCTTCGCCGAGGCGGTCAACATGGTCAACGCGCATGAATACGGCAACGGCGTGGCCTGCTACACCAGCGACGGCAACGTGGCGCGCGAATTCGCCCGCCGCATCCAAGTCGGCATGGTGGGCATCAACGTGCCCATCCCGGTGCCGATGGCCTGGCACGGCTTTGGCGGCTGGAAGAAGAGCTTGTTCGGCGACATGCATGCCTACGGCGAGGAAGGCGTGCGCTTCTACACCAAGCAAAAGAGCATCATGCAGCGCTGGCCCGCCAGCGTCAGCAAGGGCGCGGAATTTGCGATGCCGCAGAGCCGCTGAGCCGCTGAGCCGCTGAGCATTTCGGGTCTTCCGCGCAACCCCTCGGTCAGGCGGCTTTAAGCCGCCTTTCGAATCGGCTACTCTTGCACTCAGCAACCACAAGGCGCAGATGCAAGAAACCCCTC
>JBIIVZ010000309.1:0-3853 GCA_044339175.1 Roseateles sp. | reverse complement strand
CGCTATAACGATGCGCTGAAAAAATCAGCTGTTCTTGACCAGTTCGTCGTAAGCGGCGCTGTCCATCAAGCCGTCCAGCTCGGCCGCATTGGCCAGCTTGACCTTGAAGAACCAGCCCGCCTTGAGCGGGTCGGTGTTGGCCAGCGCCGGGTCGTCGCGCAGCGCCTCGTTGACTTCGGTGATCTCGCCGGTCACCGGCATATAAACATCGGCGGCCGCCTTGACCGACTCCACCACGCCGGCCACGTCCTTGGCGGCAAAGGCCTTGCCCACTTCAGGCAGGTCGACAAACACCACATCGCCCAACGCGTCTTGCGCATGCACGGTGATGCCGACGGTGACGATGCCGTCGGCTTCAATCTGAACCCATTCGTGGTCGGCGGTGTATTTGATGTTGCTCATGGGGTGCTCCGTTGGAGGTTGGAAAAGAGTCAGTAGAAAGAGGGAAGGGTAGCCGGGGGAAGGGCGGGTGAAGGCAGCCGAGTGGGGAGGGGGCGAAATTGCACCCGTCACCCAATCTTTCAACCGCGAAAGTAGCCGTTCGGGGTGAACGGCGTGCTGGCCACCGTCATCGGTGTGCGCTTGCCACGCACGATGGCGAACACCTGTGTGCCGACAACCGCATAAGCCGACGGCAAATAACCCAGCGCCACCGGCTGATTGACCGTGGGCCCCAACGTGCCGCTGGTCACCAAACCCAGTTCGGTACCATCTTCGGCAACCAAGCCGGCACCTTCGCGCACCGGCACGCGGGCGCTGCTGATCAGCCCGACGCGTTTGCGCTCAGCGCCGCTGGCCAATTGGCGCTCAATCACCGCAGCACCGATGTAACCGCCGGCACGAGCGCCACCGGGGCGACGCACTTTCTGGATCGCCCAGGTCAGCGAAGCTTCAACCGGCGTGGTGCCGGTGTTGATGTCGTGACCGTACAGACACAGGCCGGCTTCGAGGCGCAGCGAATCGCGCGCGCCCAGGCCGATCGGCAACACTTCGGGCTGGGCCAGCAGCTTGCGGGCCAGCGCCTCGGCCTGATCCTGATGGACAGAAATCTCGAAGCCGTCCTCGCCGGTATAGCCGGAGCGGGTCAAAAAGGTGTCGATACCGTCAAGCTTGAAAAACCCGCCGGTCATGAAAGTCAGTTGGGCCACAGCGGCGTTCAAACGCGACAAAGCGGTCACCGCTTGCGGGCCTTGCAAGGCCAACAATGCTTGCTCGGGCATAGGAACGACTTGGCATTGGCCGCCGATGTGGGCCTGCACATGGGCGATGTCTTGCTGCTTGCCACCGGCGTTGACCACCAGGAACAGGTCATCTGGCCGGCGGGCAATCATCAAATCGTCCAGGATGCCACCGGCCTCATTGGTGAACAGCGCATAGCGCTGCTTGAACAGGCCCAGATCCATCACATCGACCGGCACCAGAGTTTCCAGCGCGGCCGCCGCGTTGTCTCCGATCAAGCGCAGCTGACCCATGTGGGAGACGTCGAACAAGCCGGCTGCCGCGCGGGTGTGTTTGTGCTCGGCCATCACGCCGGTGGCGTATTGCACCGGCATGTCGTAGCCACCGAAGGCCACCATCTTGGCACCCAGCTCGAGGTGCAAGGCGTGCAGCGGCGTGGTGAGGAGGGCGGCAGCGGGTGCCAAAAGTGAAGCACTGGCGTCGTGAGCATCGGACATGGCAAAACCTTCGAGGGCAGGCAACGGGTCCATTCCGACCAAGGAACGGGACGGGGATGCCCTCGCTGTCCGCTTTACCTGAGAGATTGGCCGTAGGCGATTTGCCCGCAGCTTGCCCCTTCGGTGGCCAGGATCACTTGTCAGCGACAAGCTCCCGGCTCTCTCCAGTGAGGAACGCCCGCATTCTTGTGGTCGAGCGTTTTGTCAGTCCTTTTGCCTGAGCGTTTGCAGCGTGGGAACACCACAGCCACTGCGCCTTCGGCGGCTCGCTGCGAGTGATTCACGCGAACTCTCTCCTGACGGGGCCAAGTGTAGCGGTGAATTTTTGGCTTTTTATCCACCGAACCCGACGCTTGTCCGTCAAAAGTCCTCGTCGTCTGCCTCGTCTGCCGCCGCCGAATCCGCCCCCGGCAACTCCCCCAAGAGCCGCGCAGCCCGGCTGGAGATGGCCGACTCGGCGCGGAAATAGCCAACCACGGCGGCAGCCGACGCGTGGCCGGTCAAGGCCATGGTTTCGCCGATTGGCACGTTCTGGCGCGCTGCTTCGGTGACGAAACCGGAGCGCAGCGAATGGGCCGAGTAGCCGCCGCTCAAGCCCGCTAGCACGGCACGAGCTTTCACGATGTCGCGCACCGCAGCGGGCGAAAGCGGCTCGGCAATCTTGTCGCCACGCCGAATGCGCCGAAAAATCGCGCCTTCGCTGATCTCGCTGCGCTGCAACCAGGCCTCCAGCGCATCGGCGGACGGGCCGACGACCGGCTTGTCCTTGTCAGATTGCGCGCTGCCGGCTTGGTTGGTTTTGGAGCGATGCAGGGTGAAGACGTAAGCCCGATCAGCCACTTTTTGGACGTTTTCCATCGCCGCTGCGGTGACCTCGGAGCGACGCCGGCCGCCGCTGGTCCAGGCGAACAGCAGCAGGGCGCGGTCCCGCACGCCGCGCAGCGAGTCATCGCAGGTGGCCAGCATCGCCTCCAGCGGGTCCTTGGTCAGCGCCATTTTCTTTTGCGGCACCACGCCGCGCTTGGAATAGGCCCGCCGGGTTTTCGACAGCAACTCCCGCACCGCAGGGTCTTGGCAGGGGTTATCCAGTGCTTGCAGTTGATGAACCTTGGACAACACGCTGATGCGGTGCATCAGCGTGGCCAACGCCGGCGCGCCTAAGTTGGCCTTGTATCCCGCAGCCACCAAGGCCCGGTCCACGGCAAGCGGCAACTCGGTGCCCAAACCCAACGCGGTCTTGCGCTCGGCATGGTCCACGATGAATTGCAACACCACCGGCACCGCGACGGGGAGGCTGAGAGCTTGGGCGTAACGCAGCCCGAACCAGGCCGCCCAGTAGCGCAGCGCCGACCGATAGCTGCGCACCGTGTTTTCGGATTCCCCCTCGGCCAGCAGGGCGCGCATCGCCTCAACCGCCAACGGGGCGAGCTGCTCAGGGTTGAGCGGGGCGACATCCTGCATCGCCAAGTCCAGCAAATTTGTCGGGACGAACGGCGTGAGGGCGGAAGTAGCCGGTTTATCTGATTTCGTCATTCAGTTTGATATGTTGTAATACGTTGACTGTTTTACATCATACAATTAATCTAGTTTACTCACGATAACTATTTATTATCGTGAGTAATAAAGCCCGGCAGTAGGGCGCTTTACATCAGACCGGGAGAGGGTGGCTATGAGCCGTGGCATCAATCAAATCGACGTTTGGCAGGCCTGCGATACCTTGCTGCTGGCGGGAGCGAGGCCGACCATCGAACGGGTGCGCCAGACCATCGGACGAGGCTCGCCGAACACGGTGAGCCCTTATCTGGACAGCTGGTTCAAGCAACTTGGCTCGCGCATTCAGGACCCGAATGCCTTTGCCGCGAACTCCGCGAACTCCGCACGCTCAGCCACGCCCGACCCGGTCACGCAAGCGGCCAAACTGTTGTGGGAAGCGGCCGTTGAACAAAGCCGCGTGGACTTTGATCAGCGCTTGCAAGATGGCCTGACCACGGCCGAAAACAACCTGGCGGCCGAACGCCTGCGGGCCGAGTTGGCCCAAGCAGAAGCGACACAAGCGACCCGGCAGAACGCCGATTTGCTGTTGGAACTGCGGGCCTTTGACGCTGTCGTCGAACAGGGCCGATTGCTGCAGGCAGCCGCCGACGCCAATCTCCACAGCGCCGGGCGAGAAATTCAGG
>JBIIVZ010000308.1:0-3855 GCA_044339175.1 Roseateles sp. | reverse complement strand
GCGTAACGGGGGTCGGCATTGCTGTCGTCTTCGATGTGGCTCAGGCGATGCGCTTGCACATAAGCCTCCACCGCCTCGCGCGGCTGGCTCAGCCAAGGGCGCACCCAACACAGGCCGTCGCGCCACTGCAGCGCCGGCATGGCAGCCAGCCCGGCCACCCCGGCACCGCGCAAGGCTTGCAACACAAAGGTTTCGGCTTGATCACGCTGGTGGTGGGCCAGCAGCAGCAACTTAGTACCCACCTCTTGCGCCATCTGCGTCAGCGCGGCATAGCGCGCCTCTCGGGCCCAGGCTTCGACGCTTTGAGCGGCTGCGGGTCGGCCGTCCAAGCGTCGCCAGCTCAGGGTCAGCGGCAAACCGGCGGCAGCCCACGCCGCACATTGCGCTTGGCAGTGCAGCAACCACGCGTCGGCTTGGCGGCTCAAGCCGTGGTGAATATGCAAACCAAACACCTGCAAGTCGGCACCGGTCGCATTCAGCCGCTGAGCTTGGGTGGCTGCGGCATGCAACAAGGCGGTGGAATCGCGGCCGCCGCTATAGGCCACGGCGAGCGTGTGGCGGGTTGGCCCCGCAACGGGATCAGCGCGCCTTGGTGTCGGTGAATCGGCCATAGGCTTGCAAGCGCGCATAGCGGCGGTCGAGCAATTCCTGCGGCTTGAGGTCGCTGACCTGACGCAGCGCGTCGTTCAACGCACGCTTCAAATTGGAAGCCATCTGTTTGTTGTCGCGGTGCGCGCCACCCACCGGCTCATTGACGATTTTGTCAATCAAGCCCATCGCCTTCAAGCGATGCGCGGTGATGCCCAGTGCGCTGGCGGCTTCGGGTGCGCGCTCCGACGACTTCCACAAAATGGAGGCGCAACCTTCGGGCGAAATCACCGAATAGGCAGAGAACTGCAACATCAGCACTTGGTCGGCCACACCGATGGCCAAGGCACCACCTGAGCCGCCTTCGCCAATGATGGTGGCGATGATCGGCACTTCCAGCTGTGCCATTTCGAAGATGTTGCGGCCGATCGCTTCCGATTGACCGCGCTCCTCGGCACCGATGCCGGGATAGGCACCCATCGTGTCAATCAGCGTGAACACGGGCAAGCCGAACTTCTCGGCCAGCTTCATCAAACGCAAGGCCTTGCGATAACCCTCGGGCCGGGGCATGCCGAAGTTGCGCTTGGCTCGCTCTTTCGAATCCGAGCCTCGCTCATGTCCAACGACCATGCAGGCTTGGCCGTTGAAACGAGCCAAGCCGCCGACGATGGCCGCATCGTCGGCATAGTGCCGGTCGCCGTGCAGCTCTTGAAATTCGGTGAACACATCGGCGCAATAGTCCAGCGTCTGCGGACGTTGCGGATGGCGGGCAATTTGATAGACCTGCCAAGGTGCGACGCTGGCGTAGACGTCCTTGGTCAGCTGCTGGCTTTTCTTCGAAAGCCGGTCGATCTCTTCGGAGATATCGACCGCTGACTCGCTCTGCACGTAGCGCAGCTCTTCGATTTTGGTTTCGAGATCAGCAATCGGCTGTTCGAATTCTAGGAAATGTTTTTTGCTCATCCTGTGGCTCTGTTCAGTGAGAGGGTCTTGCGCTGGACGCTTCAAAACAGTGTGCTGATCCGTGCAAAAGACCGCCAGCGGGGCTCATGACTCCACCGGGAGCGGATCGAGGCTGCGCCAAATGTACCATGTGGCTACCGAGCGAAAAGGGGCCCAAGCGTCGCCAACCTCGCGCGCTTCGGCTCTGGAAACCGGCTCGCCGGAGAAGTAGTTTTGACTGATTCCCTTGAGCAGACCCGGGTCGTCCAGCGGCATCACATTGGGCCGCATCAGATAAAAAATCAGGAACATCTCGGCCGTCCAGCGGCCAATGCCGCGAATGGCCACCAGCTCATCGACGATGGCTTCATCGTCCATTTGCGTCCACTGACCGACGTGAACGCTACCGGCCTCGAAGTGGAGCGACAAGTCGCGCAGGTATTCGACCTTGCGGGCCGAGAGCCCGGCACCACGCAATACATCCACCGGCAAAGCCAGCACAGCAGCAGGCGGCACCTTGATCTCGGGTGAGCTCATCAGCGCGGTGAACTTATCCCACACCGCTTGCGCTGACTTCACCGAAATTTGCTGCCCGATGACCGAACGGGCCAACGTCGTGAACGCGTCGCCTTGGCTTTCTAGCCTGGCCTCACCAAATTGAGGGATCAGTTTTTTCATCACCCGGTCGCGCTTGGCCAAATGTCGGCAAGCCTCGTCCCAGTACTCCGGCGTGATGCCGGCAATGCTTGAGCGCGCCACTTCAGGCCCTCATCCAGGTCGTGCCGTTGGGCCCATCCTGCAACACGATACCGCCCGCCAGCAACTCGGCCCGGATACGGTCGGCTCCGGCAAAGTCGCGCGCCGCTTTGGCTGCCGCACGCGCTTCGATCTGCGCGGCAATTTGTACGTCGCCGAGGCCCGGCTCAGCTGCCGCACCCGCTTGCAGATATTGACGCGGCACTTGCTGCAACACGCCCAGCACAGCACCCAGCCGCTTCAGCAGCGCGGCGTCCACGGCCGAGTGGCTGCGGTTGACTTGGGTCGCCAACTCGAACAGCACCGCCACCGCGCCCGGCGTGTTGAAATCGTCGTCCATCGCCGCACGGAACTCGGCCGCATACGGCACGCTCCAGTCCAGCGCTGAGTTGGGTTCGACCGCAACGCCGTTATCAAGCAGCGCCACGCCGTCCAGCGCCGTATAAAGCCGCCGCAGGGCGTTGCGGGCATCGTCCAGGTTGACGTCACTGAAGTTGAACGGGCTGCGGTAATGGGTGCGCAGCATGAAGTAGCGCAGCGTTTCGGCGTCGTAACGCTTCAGCACGTCTTGAATCGTGAAGAAATTGCCCAGCGATTTGGACATCTTCACTTGATCGACATTGAGCAAGCCGTTGTGAGCCCAGATCGTCGCGGGCGGCAAGCCGGTCGCCCCTTCGCTTTGGGCAATCTCGTTTTCGTGATGCGGAAACTGCAAATCGGCACCGCCGCCGTGCAGGTCAAACTGCTCGCCCAGCAAGGCGCAGGCCATGGCCGAGCATTCGATGTGCCAACCGGGACGGCCCGGGCCGTAGCTCGACGCAAATTTGGCATCGGCAGGCTCCTCCGGCTTGGCTGCCTTCCAGAGCACGAAGTCCAGCGGATCCAGCTTGCCGTCCGCCACAGCCACCCGCTCGCCAGCACGCAGGTCGTCGAGCGACTTGCCGGACAGGCGGCCGTAACCAGAGAACGCCCGCACGGCATAGTTCACATCGCCATTGGCTGAGCGATAGGCCAGGCCTTTTTCTTCCAGACTGCTGATCATCGCCACCATGTTCGGCACGTATTCGGTGGCGCGCGGCTCATGCGTGGGGCGCAACACGCTCAATGCGTCGAGGTCGGCGTGCATGGCCTGAATCATCTCGTCGGTCAGTTGCCGAATCGGAATGTTGCGTTCCAGGGCACGGCGGATGATTTTGTCGTCGATGTCGGTGACATTGCGCACGTAGGTCACCCGGTAACCCGATGCCAGCAGCCAGCGATAAATCAGGTCGAACGCAATCATCATGCGAGCATGGCCAACGTGGCACAGGTCGTAAATGGTGATGCCGCACACGTACATCCGCACGTGGCCGGGTTCGATAGGATCGAGAAGCTGAACCGCGCGGGTCAGCGTGTTGTGGATGCGAAGGGTCATGAATCTCTTGGGGCCCGCGCCGCTGGGAATGCGGCGTGCGTTGAACGGCACGGCTGCGGCGCAGCTCGCCTGCCGCGGCCTTGAGCAAGGCATCTGGCATCGAAGGTCGCACCGTAGAATGAAACCCAGTATACCGGCAGGGCCTGCCAAGCAAG
>JBIIVZ010000307.1:0-3856 GCA_044339175.1 Roseateles sp. | reverse complement strand
CAGACGGAAAGCTTTGTCGGCACCTGGGCCGACATGATCCAGCGCCCGGCGGAAGCGGAAGCGCTGCTGCGCCACAGCGTGGCGACCACGCGCCAGGTGCAAGGGCCGGATGCCATCGGCCTGGCCCGCTCCGAAATCGCGCTGGCGAGCGTGCTGTTTGGCGGCACCGGCCGGGACGAAGCCCAGCGGCTGATGGCCGACGCCCTGCGCATCGTGCAGTTGCCGCAGAACGCCAATTTCAACGGTTTGAAGGACCAGGTGAAAGTCGGCGCGCTGGGCCTGGCCGTGCGCGGCGGCGATGGGTCGGCGATGCAGCGAGGCTGTAAGCCGTATGAGGCTTCCCAAGCAGAGGCGCCTGCCTCGCTGAAATCCACCACGCCCTATTTCGCGCTGTTGGTGACGCAGGCTTGCGCGGCCAGCGCCCTGCATGTCGGCGACTTGGCGCGCGCGACCCAAGCGCTGGCCGCGACCGGCGCGATCGACAGCTACTTCGCCAAAGCCCCAGCTTGGACCATGTCCCTCGACCTGCGCCGGGGCGAGCTGGCCCTGGCCCGGGGCGACAAGGTGGCGGCGCTGCGCTGGTGGCGCCACAGCCTGGCTGTCAGCAACACGACCCAACTGGCGTGGCAGGCGCGCGCCTGGAGGCTGATCGCCCAACACACTCGCATGGACGCGGCCGAGCTGGGCCGCATGAAAGCCTTCAAGCAACAGTTGGCGCAGGTGGGCGGCGAACGCTATTACGCCGAGTTCCTCGCGCTGCTGAGCGAGGCGGAGAAGGCGCAGGCGCAAATGCAGGCTCAGACCCCTGCCTGAACAAGCTCATCGGGCGTTCTGCGCTTGGATGCGGTTGCGGTTGCGGTTGCGGTGGCGTTTTTGTCGCGATGGCGCTTGGAGCCCGCCGATTGCGTCAAGGGGAGCAGGAGCCCTGTCGGGCTTCATCAGGAGCGTTCTTCATGAATCCACGTTATTCCGTCCTGGCCTCGGCCACTCTCTTGTCGCTGGGCCTGCTCGCCGGCTGTGGCGGGGGAGGCAATAGCGGCAGCGAAAGCAGCACCAACGCCAACGCTAACAACAACAGCGCCAGCCTCTTCTCCATCGACCCCGCCAGCATCACCCCCACGGCGGCCACCACCGACCAGCCGTTTCAGTACCCAAACGTGCTGGAGTTCTACGCCTACGGCAGCAGTTGCCGGTCCACCGCGCCGGGGCAAGCGGTGCTGGTGAGCGACAACACCGTGACCTACAGCGACGGCACGGCCACGCCCGAGCACATGAAGCGGGCGGCCCAGTACGCCGAAGCGTCGGTGCGCACGCTGCGGGACAAGTTCGGCATCAGCGCACCGGGCAATATCGGCTTTGACGGGCAGAAGGTGCGCGTCTGCGCCTCCATCAGCGGCAGCAGCACGCAGAGCAATGGCTCGGCCGGCATCCGCACCCTGCACCTCGGCACACCCGAAGGCTACAGCGGCCTGGGCAAGCTGGCGTTTCACGAGACCACTCACATGGTGCAGGCGCAGGCGCTGAACTGCCAGACCCAGCAATATGGCTGGGAGCGCTGGCTGACCGAGGGCATGGCGCTGCGCGTGGCCGGGCAGGACGGCCCCAGCCAAGGCGACTTGAGCAACTTGCAAGCGGCGTTCAGCGGCATAGCCGACAACCTGCCTTTTGGCGACATGGACCAGCGCGTCTCGGTTCGCAGCGACCGCTACCCCGGCTACCGGCTGGCGGTGGACACCCTGCTGGGCGAGACGGGCAAGACCGAGCTGGATCTTTACCGCTTCCTTAAACAAGTCGGCACCACCAGCGGCTGCCCGGGCAGCGGCGCAATCTACGTGCTCGGTGCACCGGTGGCGGGCTGGAAGGCGGCCCTCGACGCCAGCTTCGGCACCGACCTGCGCGGCACGGGCATGGCCGGCAGCGGCTTCTGGGCTGTGGCAAAGAAGTACGCCAAGTAGTCCGGCCAGCGGGCGCCGTTCAGAGGCGGACGCAGAGCCCATACTGTTTAGAAAGAGCCCGTTCGCCCTGAGCTTGTCGAAGGGTTGTCGGAAGCGGGGGGAGTCCTTCGACAGGCTCAGGACGATCGGCGATACGGTTTATTGGCTGAACGAACCGTCTTGAACGCAGCGCCCATAAAAAAAGCCTACGCATGCGTAGGCTTTTTGTGGGTGCAGTGAGAGCTTAGCCCTGCACGCCCAAACGCTTGTTGATCATCCATTGCTGAGCGATCGACAAGATGTTGTTGGTCAGCCAGTACAGCACCAAGCCGGCCGGGAAGATGAAGAACATGAAGCTGAAGGCCAGCGGCATGATCCACATCAACTTGGCTTGCATCGGGTCCGGCGGCGTCGGGTTGAGCCAGACCTGGAACAAGCTGGAGGCGGTCATCAGCAACGGCAGAATGAAGTACGGGTCTTTGACCGCCAAGTCGACGATCCAGCCCAGCCACGGCGCACCGCGCATTTCAACGGTGGACAGCAGCACCCAGTACAAGCCCATGAAGAAAGGCATTTGCAAGAAGATCGGCAGGCAGCCGCCGATCGGGTTGACCTTTTCCTCGCGGTAGATGCGCATCATTTCTTGCTGCATCTCTTGCGGTTTGTCCTTCAGGCGCTCGCGCATCGCTTGCACCTTCGGGCCCACGGCCTTCATCTTGGCCATGCTCTTGTAGGCGCTGGCGTTGAGCCAGTAGAAGGCAATCTTCAGCAGCACGACCAGCGCGATGATGGCCCAGCCCCAGTTGCCCAAAATGCTGTGCAGTTGGTCGAGCAGCCAGAACAGCGGCTGGGACAGCATCTTGAACATGCCGTAGTCCTTCACCAAGTCGAGGCCGGGCGACAGCAGTGCCAGCTTTTTCTCTTCCTGCGGGCCGATGAACAACTGGTCTTGCTTGGTGACCGTCGCACCAGGTGCCAACGGTGCCAAGGTGAACACCATGCCGACGGCGTATTGGTCGGGCACAGCGCCGGCGACCTTCTTGGCGAAGAACTCGCGCGGCACGGCTTCGTTGTTGAGCCAAGCGCTGGCGAAATAATGCTGCACCATCGCGACCCAGCCGTCGTTGGCCGTTTTCTCGATCTCAACGTTGCCCTTGTCGATGTCCTTGAACTCGATCTTGCGGAACTTGCTCTTGTCGGTGTAGGCGGCCGGGCCGGTGAAGGTGGAATAGACGCTGGAGTCGCCCGGGCCGGGCGTGCCGTCACGAATCAGCTGCACATAAACCTGCGGCGTCACGGCCGCAAGGCCCACGTTGATGATCTCGTGCTTGACGCCGACCACGTAGGTGCCGCGCTTGAAGGTGTAGGTCTTGATCAGCTTGACGCCACCGAGTTCCGGCGACTCCATGCGCAGCGACACCTCGCTGGCACCGTCTTGCAGCGTGCGTTCGCCCGGCAGTACCGTCATCAGCGTGTTGTGAGTCGGCAGTTGCTCGCCGTTGCTGCCCAGCAAGCCCGATTGCGCCTTGTAGCTGCGCAGCGCGGCGTCCAGCAGCACGATCGGGTGGATGTCGACCTTCGGCTTGTCCTTGATCCCCACCATCTGCAACAGCGGGTCGAACAGGCCGTGCTCGGGCGAATCGAGGTAGTTCAGCAACTCGACGCGGGTGAAGTCACCGCCGAGGCTGTCCACGGTGACCTTCAGGACGTCGGTCGTGATCAGCACCTTCTCGCTGGCCGTGGCCAGCGGTGCGCTGGTCGGCACGCCGGCATTGCCCATGCCGGCCAAGGCCGCCGGAGTGGGCACCGAACCATTGGCCTGCGCGGCACCTGGGGCTGAGCCTGCCGCGACCGGCTTGGAAGCGGCGGGGCTGAACATCGACGGATGCCCGTTGTGCTTTTGCCAACCGTCCCACAGCAGG
>JBIIVZ010000306.1:0-3863 GCA_044339175.1 Roseateles sp. | reverse complement strand
ACCATCATGTGGATGGTGTTGCCCTTGGGCGAGATGCCGAGCTTTTCCGAGCCGATCCAGACCAGCGGGCGCAAATAGCAGCTTTCCAGTTGGTTCTCGCGCACCACTTGGCGTTGTGCGGCCTCAACCTGCTCCGGCGTGAACGGAATCTTCATGCGCAGGATCTTGGCGCTGTCGAACAGCCGCCGCGTGTGCTCTTGCAGGCGGAAGATCGCCGTGCCCTTGTCCGTCTTGTAGGCGCGCACGCCCTCGAACGCGCCGCAGCCATAGTGCAGCGTGTGGCTCAAGACGTGGATCTTGGCATCGCGCCACTCCACCAATTGGCCATCCATCCAGATCTTGCCGTCGCGGTCGTCCAATGACATGTGAAATCCTCAGTTTTCAGTCGAAGTGATGTGATGTGTAATTTTCAAATAGGACTTACGCAAAATTGTTCCAGCTAGGCACGACGCCGCAGACAGTACGCCTGTACGGCAAGGCGGAAGAACGACGCTGGGGCGGTTTTGCGTAAGTCCTTTCAAAGCGCTTGGTCTTCTGGGCGCTGCAGGGTCCAACTGGCTACCTTGCCGCCCTTCAGCACGACCTCGACCCGCACGCCGCCGGCGTCTAGCCAGCCATAGGTTTCGGGGCTGTCGGTGAGCTTTTTGCCCAAGCTGCGGGTCAGCGGGATCAGGTCGGACATTTTCATGCCGACCGCCAGCTTGGCGTTCAACATCACCGCACTCTCGATGTGGCCGATCGGCGCATCGGTGGCCGCCTTCATCACCCGCATCAGGCGTGTGAACTGCATCAGCAGCCAAAACGTGATCCCGCTCAAGGCCAAAATCACACCCTGCCAGCTGAACAGCCAGCCGCCCAGCAACAATGCGGCCAGAGCCAGTACAGAACCAATCCATATATTCATGGGGCGAGATGCTAACTTGTCTCGCGTGGGCCGGAATCAGTAGGAGCCGCTGACCCATCTTTGACATCACTGCGAGTCCACCCGTAAGCCCGCTCGACCTTGCTGATCCGCACCGAATAACCGGCATACCAGTCGGCGCGGCCCTGCTCCCTGGCGACTTGGTGTTCGGCATGTCGGCGCCAAGCGGCGATGTCGTCCAGCGTCTGCCAGTAGGACACGGTGATGCCGAGTCCGTCCGCCCCGCGCGCGCTTTCCACCCCCAGATAACCCGGCTGCTGTGCCGCCAGCGCCGCCATCTGATCCGCCATCGAGCTGTAGCCGGGCTCGTCTTGCGTGCCACGCTGGCTGGTGAAGATCACCGCGTAGTAAGGCAAGTCAAACAGCAGCTGTGACGTTGACGGTTGGCGTTCGCCCATCACAGCCCCCGCACCAAGTCCATCGCGTCCTCGATCCGCTCGACCGCGTGCACGGTCAGGCCGTCGATGGGCTTTTTCGGTGCGTTAGCTTTGGGCACGACGGCGACGGTAAAGCCGAGCTTGGCGGCTTCCTTCAGGCGCTCCTGCCCGCGCGGTGCCGGGCGCACTTCACCGGCCAGGCCGATTTCACCGAAGGCGATGAAGCCGCGCGGCAGCGCCTTGCCGCGCAAGCTGCTCTGTATCGCCAGCAGCACCGCCAAGTCGGCGGCCGGCTCGCTGATGCGCACACCGCCCACCGCGTTGATGAACACGTCCTGGTCGTTGGTGGCCACACCGGCGTGGCGGTGCAGCACGGCCAGCAGCATGGCCAGCCGGTCTTTGTCCAGGCCCACGCTCAAGCGCCGGGGGCTGGGCCCACCGGCATCGACCAGCGCTTGCAGCTCCACCAACAGCGGGCGTGTGCCCTCCAGCGTCACCAGCACGCAACTGCCCGGCACCGGATCGCCGTGGGTGGACAAGAAGATGGCGCTCGGGTTGGCCACGCCCTTCAGGCCTTTTTCCGTCATCGCGAACACGCCGATCTCGTTGACCGCGCCGAAGCGGTTCTTGATCGCCCGCACCAGCCGGAAGCTGGAATGCGTGTCGCCCTCGAAGTACAGCACCGTATCGACGATGTGCTCCAGCACGCGCGGCCCGGCAATCGCCCCTTCCTTGGTGACGTGGCCGACCAACACGATGGCGCAGCCGCTCGATTTGGCTCGCCGCGTCAACTGCGCCGCGCATTCGCGCACCTGCGCCACCGAGCCGGGAGCGGACGACAAATGCTCGGAATACAGCGTCTGTATCGAGTCGATGACGCAAAACGCCGGTTGCTCCGCCTCCAGCGTGGCGAGGATTTTCTCCAGGCTGATTTCGGCCAGCACCCGCACTCGGGTGCCGGTCAAACCCAGCCGCCGCGAGCGCATCGCGATCTGCGCGCCCGATTCCTCGCCGGTGACGTAGAGCACCGGCAGCTTGTGGGACAAATCGTCAATCGCCTGCAGCAGCAAGGTGGACTTGCCGATGCCGGGGTCGCCGCCGATCAGCACCACGCCGCCGGCCACAATGCCGCCACCCAGCACGCGGTCAAGTTCTTCCTGGCCGGTGGGTGTGCGCTCGAAGTCGGTGGCGACGATCTCGCTCAGTGTGGCCACCGGCTGGCTCTTGGCCAGCGACTGGTAGCGGTTCTTGCCGCCCGCACCGGCCGGCTCGGCCCGGCCCTCCACCAAGGTGTTCCAGGCCCCGCAAGCCGGGCATTTGCCCAGCCACTTCGCGCTGACGCCGCCGCAATCGGAGCAGGTGTATTCGGATTTTTCTTTGGCCATGGGCCGATTGTCTGCGCTGCACTCCGTCGCTGGCCGCCCGGTTTCTGGCTTCGTGCTAAAACCGCGTTTTACTGAATTGGACACAGCATGAATTTTCACGTGTGGTTGGCGTTTTTCGCCGCTTGTTGGGCGATCAGCCTGTCGCCCGGTGCGGGTGCCATTGCGGCGATGAGCTCGGGGCTGAATCACGGCTTTCGGCGCGGGTATTTCACGACTTTTGGCCTGATTCTGGGCATCTTGACGCAGATTCTGCTGGTCGGCATCGGGCTGGGGGCGTTGATCGCAGCGTCCAGCCTGGGATTCGCCATCGTCAAATGGCTGGGCGTGGCTTATCTGGTGTGGCTGGGTATCCAGCAATGGCGGGCACCGGCCAAGCCGATGATGGCGTCGAACGCCGACGCAGCCCAAGTGACGCGCCGCCAATTGGTGCTGCGCGGCTGGGGCATCAACGCGGTCAACCCCAAGGGCACGGTGTTTTTGCTGGCTGTCGTGCCGCAGTTCCTGGATCTGCACGCCAGCCTGACGCAGCAATATTTGGTGATTGCCGCCAGCCTGGCCTTCACCGACTTGGTGGTGATGGCCGGCTACACCGCGCTGGCCGCCCGCGTGCTGTCGGCGCTGCGTGAGCCGCACCACATCAAGATCATGAACCGCAGCTTCGGCAGCTTGTTCATTGCCGCCGGTGCGCTGCTGGCCACCTTCAAGCGAAGCGCTTGAGGTGAGCGCTACTGTTGCTGCTACTGCCGCCCGCCCTCCCGTTTCTGATCGACTGCTGTTCTGGGGCCCGGCGCTGATCTGGGCCAGCACTTGGCATGTGATCCTCTACCAACTGGACAGCACGGTGCCGGTGTTGAACTCGGTGGCTTGGCGCTTTGCGCTGGCCGCCGTGATGCTGCTGGCCATCGCGCGCTGGCGCGGCGAGAGCCTGAGCCTGCCTGGGTCGGCACATGGCTTGATGCTGGCCACCGGCATCGTTCAGTACAGCGGCAATTACTGGTCGGTCTACGAGGCCGAGCGCTATATCCCCAGCGGCTTGGTGGCGGTGCTGTTTTCGCTGATGGTGTTTGGCAACGCCTTGTCGGGGCGGGTCTTTTTTGGCCAAGCAGTGACGCGGCGCTTCTTGCTGGCGGCCAGCGGCGGGGTTGCCGGGGTGGTGCTGATTTTTTGGCCCGAGATTGC
>JBIIVZ010000026.1:0-13252 GCA_044339175.1 Roseateles sp. | reverse complement strand
AAGCGCTCCAGAAAATGCTCGCTCCAGCCGGTCTCAGCCGCGTCGGCGCGTGTCAAGCCGAGATCGAAACCGCAGTTGGCAGCGCGCAGTGGCGCGACGGCCACATGACGCTCGGCCAGCAGCGGCACCCAGGCCGCATTGGAGCCGAGTTGCGGCCAGGACGCACCGCCCAGCGCCAGCACCACCACATCGGCGTGCATTTGCGATTCCTGCTCGCCATGGGCAAAGCGCAGGTCGCCGTTGTCGGCCCAACCGAGCCAGCGGTTGCGCATGTGCAGACGCACACCCGATTCGCGCAAACGGCGCAACCAGGCACGCAGCAACGGGGCCGCTTGCAGCGAGGTCGGGAAGACGCGGCCGGAGCTGCCGACAAAGGTTTCAACCCCCAGCTCGGCCGCCCAGGCACGCAGGCCGGGGCCGTCCATCTGGGACAGCCAGCCGCCCACCTCGGCGCCGCGCTCGGCAAAACGGCCCAGAAAAGCCGGCAGTTCTTCCGAGTGGGTCAGGTTCAAACCGCCCTTGCCGGCCAGCAAAAACTTGCGGCCGACCGAAGGCATGGCGTCGTACAGATCGACCTCGATGCCGGCGGCCGCCAAGCGCTCCGCCGCCATCAAACCCGCAGGCCCGCCACCGATAACGGCGGCTTTTTTCGGAACGGACGGGGCTTCAGATGGGGACATGAACAGGCACTCGCGGCAGGAACTGGAGCGGCAGTGTGGCAGATCTGCCGGGCCGGCCCGCCCCAGCCCCCGCCCGCGGAATCGGCAAGCCACCCAGGCTTGCCGCCGCTGAACCGTTAAACCGCCTTCAATGCGGCCACCAATTTAGCCCCCAGCTCCGGCTTGTCCTTGAACGGATTGCTCGGGTTGCGCAGCAGCATCACGTCCTCCATCCGCGTCTGCACCCCGGCCAGCGCCTGCGGGTGGCTGAAGATGTAGAACTGCCGGCGGTCCATCGCCTCGAACACCATGGCCGCCACTTGCGCCGCGCTGACTTTGCCGGAGGACACCGCCTTGTCGCTCATCGCCTGCGAGATCAACTGGCTCTTGGTCGGCTGCGCGTCAGCCGCATCGGCCGGGCGATTGCGGTGGCTCTGCGAAATGCCGGTCGGCACAAAGAACGGGCAAAGCACCGAGCAATGCACTTGGTCCGTCACCAGCGCCAAGTCTTGATGCAGGGTTTCGGACATCGCCACCACCGCGTGCTTGGAGACGTTGTAGACGCCCATGTTCGGCGCGTTGAGCATGCCGGCCATCGAAGCGGTGTTGACGATGTGAGCCTCGAAGGCCGGGTCGGCGGCAGCCGCCTCCAACATCATCGGGGTGAACAAGCGGATGCCGTGCACCACGCCCATCAGGTTGACACCCAGCACCCAGTCCCAATCAGCCAGCGTGTTCTCCCAGATCAGGCCACCCGAGCCGACACCGGCGTTGTTGAAGATGAAATGGGGCGCGCCAAAGCGCAGTTTGACCGCTGCGGCCAAGTCCTCCATTTCGGCGGCCTTGGACACATCGACGCGCCGCGCCAGCACCGGCAGGCCGTCGAATTCGGCCGCCGCTTTTTCCAGCGCATCGGCCTGCACATCGCAAAGCACCAGATTCATGCCTCGTGCCGCCGCCAGCCGCGCCACTTCCAGGCCAAAGCCCGAGCCCGCACCGGTGATCACCGCCGTCTTGCCTTGATAGTTTTGCATCATTGACCTTCGTTTTTGCGCAGGCTGTAGCCGATGCGCGGGAAATGGACGTGGACGATACCGGCACGCTCGTCGCTGCGCCGCAAGGTGATGCGCTCGGGCGTCAAGCCCAGCAACTCGCCGCTGACCAGGTCGGCCGCATAGTCGGTGGCGGCCACTTGCACCAGGTCGCCGGCCGCAAAGCCCAGCTCCGCCTGCACGGCCACCGCCTCCAGCGGGCCGGCGCGCGCCGCCAACTCGATCGCCTCGGCACTGCTCATTTTTTCACTCTGGCCGTGGCCAAAAGCGGCAACGCGCTCGAACCAGGCCGCGACGCGAACAAACGGCGTCAGGATGCCGGCAACCGGCGTGGCACGGCGCACGTACCAGATGCTTTGCGCGACCGAAAAGTCGGCCACGCAGGGCTGCTCACCGAGCAGGAACTGTTGGCCGTGGGCCAATTGCGCCTCCAGCCAGCCCAAGTAGTTGTGCACGGCAGCGGCCGCGTCGCGTGCGGTTGGACGCCGGAAACCGACCGTCATCGCCGCACGGTCGGCCGCAAAGGCCTGCAAGAACTCGGGCGGCGCACCGGCAAAAATCGCCGCCGCTCCGGCCGGCTGCATGGCGTACGGAATGGCGGCCCAGAACAGGTCGGTATCGGCCCAATGCGCCAGGATCGGTGCCAGGCCCGCCGAGGCGGTCGGATACAGCGTGGGGCTCGGGTGGCGCGCCTCGATGACGCGGCACATCAGCGCCGTGTCGCAATAGATGTCACCGCCAATTTGCAGGAACGGCGTGCGCCGGTAGCCACCGGTCAGTGCCGCCACATCGGGCTTGGGCAACATCACCGGCACGTTGACGCTGTGCCAGCTCAAGGCCTTGAAGCCCATGATCAGTCGGATTTTTTCTGAAAATGGCGAGCCTGCGTAGTGATGCAAGATCAGGTCGGTCATGTCGCTGCTCCTTTGCGCATGTCGATGTGAAGGATGCCGTCCTCAAGGTACGGCGCGGAGTCGGCCAAGGGCGCAAAGCCCAGACTGGCGTAAAAATTCAACAAGTAAGCCTGTGCGCTGAGCGCCACCGGCTGAGCCGGCCACAGGCGCTCGCAGTGCAGCAAGGCCTGCTGCATCAGCGCCCTGCCCTGGCCGCCGCCGCGGGCACCGGGCGCGCAGAGCACCCGACCAATCTCGGGGAAAAGGTGGCTCGGCCCCTTGGCCAGCGGGGGCAGCAAGCGCGCCAAGGCCACCAATTTGGCGTCGCCGTCGTAGCCAAGCAGATGCCAGGCCAGCAGGTCGGCACCGTCCGGGTCCAAGTAGATGCATTGCTGCTCGACCACAAAGACCTCGGCCCGCAGCGCCAGCGCTTGGTAAAGCGCCAGCGGGGTCAGGTCAACCAAGCGCTCGCAGGTCCAGGACAGCAATACCAACGACTTAGGGGGTGAGGGTTTTTCGTAGTGAGCGGTTGTCAGGCCAGGCGGAAGGGGCGCAGGCACCGGAATGGACTTTATGTCCATGAGGATCCCGAAGCGTCGACCAACGACGCATGGCGACCGAGCAGTAGAAAAGATCTCACCCTCTCGCCTCTTAGATGAGCTTGACCAACTGCTTGCCGAAGTTCTTGCCTTTGAGCAGCCCCAGGAATGCTTCCGGTGCGGCGGCCAAGCCTTGGGCCACCGATTCGCGGTACTTCAGCTTGCCGGTGGCGACCAGGCCGCCCAGTTCGGTCAGCGCTTCGGGCCAGACTTCCATGTGCTCGCTGACGATGAAACCTTCGATCTTCATCCGGTTCATCAGGATCAATTGCGGCGCGCTCATCGGGATCGGCTGGCCGTTGTAGCCAGAAATCATGCCGCACATGGCGATGCGGCTGAAGGCATTGGCGCGCAGCATCACGGCGTCCAGAATCATGCCGCCGACGTTTTCAAAATAACCGTCGATGCCGTTCGGGCAAGCCGCTTTCAACGCCGCCGACAAGGACTTGACCGAGCTGTGTTCTTTGTAGTCGATGCAGTCATCAAAGCCGAGCTCGTCGATGACGTAGCGGCATTTGTCCGCACCGCCGGCCAAGCCGACCGCGCGCGCGCCGCGCACCTTGGCCAATTGCCCGACCACGCTGCCCACCGCGCCGCTGGCTGCGCTGACCACCACCGTCTCGCCGGCCTTGGGGTTGATGATTTTGGACAGACCGTACCAGCCGGTCACGCCGGGCATGCCGACCGGGCCGAGGTAAGCGGACAGCGGGATGTGGGTGGTGTCCACTTTTTGCAGCACGCCGCGCTGGCTGGCATCCACCACTTGATGGGTTTGCCAGCCGCCCATGCCGACGACCTTGTCGCCGACCTTGAAACTGGCATTGTTCGAGGCGATCACCTCGCCGGCGGTACCGCCCAGCATCACCTCGTTCAGCGGCTGCGGTTGGGCATAGCTCTTGCCGTCATTCATGCGGCCGCGCATGTACGGGTCGAGGCTCAGGTAATGGTTGCGCACCAGCACTTGGCCGTCTTGCAGGGCCGGCAGCGCCACCTCCACTAATTTGAAGTTGTCCGGCGTGGGCTCGGCGGTGGGGCGCGAAACGAGTTGAATCTGGCTGTTGACGAGGGCGGTCATGCAAGGCTCCTTGGCTTCAAATAAGAGGCTTGCATTGAAGCACGGGCGACTAAAAACCGCCGTCCCACGCGTGACAAAAAAGCACGGCCGTTCTTTTTGGCATGCGGCGCTTGCGGTGGGTCCACTGACGCTAGAGGACAGCTTGAGGCCCGGCAGAAATTAAAAAATCAAGAAACAGCTGATGTTGCCGATACCTACCTCGTATTTTCTTGATTGCAGCAGCGCAGTTGTCTCCACCTGATGGCTGGCCCGTTCCCCTGGCGCTGTAGCAGCGGCCGTTTTTGGTGGACGTTGTCGCAGCTTGAACTTGTCGGTCACAGCGGCAGCGCACCCTGCGCACCGCGTGCATTCACCTCGCAGAAAGACTTGATTCGATGAAACTCGCCGATTTTAAAATTGCCACCAAGCTGTTCTGGGCCTTCTTGCTCGTCTCGGCGATTGGGGCCGGACAAGGCGCGTTGAGCTTGATCAATATGCACGAGCTGAACCAAGAGAGCCAGTCGATGTATGCCCGGGATCTTTTGGGACTCTCCCTCATCAAGGAAGCCGACATCCAATTGATCCGCGTCGCTCAACTGATGAGCACAGCGCTCTTGGCTCCAACGATGGAACAACGCAGTGCGATATTGCTGCGGGCGCAAAAAGCAGCCCTCGCATCCAAAGAAAACATCGAAAAAGCCACCCCCTTGTTCCGGACAGCCCAAGGCAAGGAGGCCATAGCGGCGCTGCAGGCTCATTGGGCGACGTACGAGAAGCAGCTCATTCGCATGGATAACGTGATGAAGAGCGCTCCGCTGGTCGACGAGAGTGATGCGATTGAGTTCCTGTTCGGTGAAAGCGCGGTGCAGTCTGGCAAAGTACAAGAGCAGTTGGGGGCCCTAAGCATCAACAAGTCGGCGACAGCGCAAATGACCGCGGCAGCCAACGAAGCAATTTACTTACGCAATCGAAGCTGGACTTTCGTACTGATTCTGCTGGGCATGGCGGCAGCGCTGGGCTTGGGGCTGTGGATCAGCCGCAATATCGTCGGTTCACTGACCCACTCGGTCGACGCCGCCCAGCGCATGAGCGAGTTCGACCTGAGCGTGAGCTCGCAGGCCTCGGGCCGCGACGAAACCGCCGACCTGCTGCGCGCCCAGGAATTGTTGCGCCAAGCGCTGCAAGACATCGTCGCCAGCGTGCGCAACAACGCCGAAAGCGTCGCGACCGGCAGCAGCCAGATCGCCCAGGGCAATGCCGACCTGAGCCAGCGCACCGAAGAACAAGCCAGCGCGCTGGAGCAAACGGCCGCCACCATGGACCAACTCAGCGCCACCGTGCGCAACAACGCCGACAACTCGCAGCAGGCCAATCAGTTGGCACGCGGCGCGTCCGACGTGGCCAAACAGGGTGGCGACATGGTGGGCCAGGTGATTGCCACGATGAAGGGCATCAACGACAGCTCGCGGAAGATCTCGGACATCATCAGCGTCATCGACGGCATTGCATTCCAGACCAATATCCTGGCTCTGAACGCGGCAGTGGAAGCGGCCCGGGCGGGCGAGCAAGGGCGCGGTTTTGCGGTGGTGGCCAGCGAAGTGCGCAGCTTGGCGCAACGCAGCGCCGAAGCCGCCAAGGAAATCAAGACCCTGATCAACGCCAGCGTCGAGCAGGTCGACCAGGGCACGCAGCTGGTCGACAAGACCGGCCTGACGATGGGCGAGATCGTCGGCGCGATCAAACGCGTCAGCGACATCGTCGGTGAAATCAGCGCCGCCAGCAGCGAGCAAAGCGCCGGCATTTCACAGGTCGGCGAGGCCATCATGCAAATGGACCGGGTGACCCAGCAAAACGCCGCGCTGGTCGAAGAAAGCGCCGCCGCTGCGGAAAGCCTGAAGGGCCAGGCGCAGCAATTGGTGCAAGCCGTGGCAGTCTTCAAGCTCAGCGGACGCTGAGAGGAGCCCGCGGGTCTTGACCCGCCCTACGGTGCTGACGGCGGCCTGCTTAAGGGCTGCTGCGCTGCAAGGTCTTGAGCGCCCGGTCACGGCCCGGCAGGGCCTTCAGGTATTTGAACGTGGCGGTGGCGTGGGCGCAGAGCTTGCCGTCCTCGCCGAGGATGGAAGCTTCGCAAAAAGCCAGCGTGGCCGTGCGGTGCAGCAGCCGCGCCAGCGCCCGCAACTGCCCTTCGCCCGGCCGCATGAACGACGTTTTCATCTCGATGGTGACGACACCGGGGCCGAAGCCCGGCTGCTCGCGGTGGATGCTGCGGGCGGCGTGAGCCATCGCCACATCCAGCAGCGTCATCAGCACGCCGCCATGCGCCACCTCCCAAGAGTTCATATGACTCTCGGTCAGATTGACCCGCAGCTCCGCCTCGCCGTCGCCCAAGCTGTGCAACTCGAAACCGAGCTTTTCGACAAAGGGGATGTAGACCGGAAACTGCAGCTGAGCTGAGGCTGCGGGTGCAGGCGCGGTGGCCTCGGGCGTCGTCATCTCGTCAGCCGCCAAGGATGGCGCTGACGCCGCCGTCCACCGCCAGAATCTGACCGGTGATGTGCTTGCCCGCGCGGGACGCAAACAACAGCGCCGCGCCTTTCAAGTCCTCATGATCACCGATGCGGCGCAGCGGGGCGGCCGCCGCGAGCGTGTCCACGCCGAGGGTGGCGAGCAAGCCCTTGGTCATCTTGCTGGGGAAGAAGCCCGGTGCCAACGCATTGACGGTGATGCCGAAC
Source organism: Roseateles sp. (assembly GCA_044339175.1). Lineage (GTDB taxonomy): Bacteria > Pseudomonadota > Gammaproteobacteria > Burkholderiales > Burkholderiaceae_C > Paucibacter_A. Next base: position 6,263 of record JBIIVZ010000026.1, on the reverse strand, counting down.
TCGCCCCATTCACCGGCCAGCGCGCGGGTGAAGTTGACGACCGCGCCCTTGCTGGTGTTGTAGGCAATCGTCTTCATCGTCGATGGGTTACCACCCAGACCGGCAATCGAAGCCACGTTGATGATGCGGCCGTGGCGGCGCGGAATCATGCTGAGCTTGGCCGCCGCCTGCGCGAACACGAAGAGGCTGCGGATGTTCAGGTTCATCACCTTGTCCCAGGCCTCGATCGGGTGGTCCTCGGCCGGCGCGCCCCAGGAGGCTCCGGCGTTGTTGACCAAGATGTCGATCTGCCCCAGCCGCTCCAGCGTTTGCGTGATGACGCCGCGCGCCTGCACTTCATCGGCCGCGTCGGCCGCGATCCAACGGGCGTCGATGCCGCGCGCTTGCAGATGGGCCATCGCCTCTTCCAGATCAGCGGCCTTGCGCGAGCTCAGCATGATCTTGGCACCCGCCTCGCCCAGGCTTTCGGCGATTTGCAGGCCCAGGCCGCGCGAGCCGCCGGTCACCAAGGCCACTTGGCCGCTCAGGTCGAACAGTTCTTGAACACGTTGTGTCATCTTGTCTCCGTCAGTTGTGTCAATGGAATGGATTCAAAAGCGCGGGTCAGAACCCAGTACTGTTCGGAAAGTTCCCGTTCGCCCTGAGCTTGTCGAAGGGTTGTCGGAAGCGGGGGAAGTCCTTCGACAAGCTCAGGCCCTTCGACAAGCTCAGGACGATCGGTAATACGGTTTTTTGGGTAAGCGAACAGTATTGGGTTCAGAACCAGCTGTCTTGCATCTCGCGGCAGAGCGCTTCGCGGCTCGCCACCACGCCCAGCCAGGCGTCGATTTTGGGCAGCTCGTAGGCGAAGAAGTAACCGGCAGCAGCCCGCTTGCCCCGGGCAAAGTCGGTTTCTGTGCCGGCGCACAAGGTTAGGTCCAGCCACAACCAGGCCAACACCATGTGGCCGAAGGCCTGCAAATAGGGCGTGGCGTTGGCCAATGCTTCTTCCGGCACGCCGCTGGACCACGCACTTTGAGTGGCTGCGCTGACCTGCAGCAAGGCCGCCGCCAGCGCATCGGCTTGAGCGCTCAGGGCCGGCACGGCACGGGCCTTGGCAACGGTCTGGTTGATGCGAGCGGCCAGCGCCAGCACCGCCTGCCCGCCGTTCATGACCACCTTGCGGCCCAGCAAGTCCAGGCCGTGGATGCCGTGCGTGCCTTCGTGGATCATGTTGAGCCGGTTGTCGCGCCAATATTGCTCGACCGGAAAGTCCCTCGTGTAGCCGTAGCCGCCCAGCACCTGAATGGCCAGGCTGTTGGCCTCCAGGCACCACTCGCTCGGCCAGCTCTTGGCGATGGGGATCAGCACCTCCAGCACCTGCGCGGCTTCCTGAGCGGAGGCTGGCGTGCCGCTGTGCAGCTCGTCGACCAGACGGGCGCAGTACAGCTCCAGCGCCAGGCCGCCCTCGACATAACTCTTTTGCGCCAGCAGCATGCGCTTGACATCGGCATGCTCAATGATCGGCCGCTGCGGCTGGCTGGCGTCTTTGCCGCCTGGCCCCATCGCTCGGCCCTGCGGTCGCTGGCGTGCGTAGGCCAAGCTGGCTTCGTAACCGGCGTAACCGAGCATGGCCGCACCCAAGCCAACGCCGATGCGGGCCTCATTCATCATGTGGAACATGCACTTCAGGCCTTCGCCGGGTTGGCCGACGAGGTAGCCCACCGCACCCGAGCCTGCGTCGCCAGCGGCCCTGAACTTGCCTTCGCCGAAGTTCAGCAGGCAATTGCTGGTGCCGCGATAACCGAGCTTGTGGTTCAAGCCGGCCAGTGCCACATCATTGCGCACGCCGGTCAATTGCCCGGCGGCGTCGACCATGTGCTTGGGCACGATGAACAGCGACATGCCGCGCGTTCCCGGCGTCAACTTGCCGTCGGGGCCAGGAATCTTGGCCAGCACCAAATGGATGATGTTTTCGGTCAGCTCATGCTCGCCGGCCGAAATCCACATCTTGTTGCCCTTGAGCCGATAGCGCGGGCCCAGCGGCTCGGCCTCGAAGCCCTCGCCATCCGGCTCGGCCCGGGTGGCGACGTCGGACAGCGACGACCCCGCCTGCGGCTCGCTCAAGCACATGGTGCCGAACCAGCGACCCGAAAACTCATTCTTGGCAAACACCTCGCGCTGCAACGGCGTGCCGTGCGCCATCAGCAAGTTTGCATTGCCGCTGGTCAGCATCGCGTAGCCGCCCAAGGCGACGCTGGCCTTGCTGAAGAAGGCATTGGCCGCCATCTCGATCACGCAGGGCAATTGCATGCCGCCGAGCTCGTAATCCTGCGCCGCCGCCAACATGCCTGAGCCGACGTAGGCCGCACTGGCCGCATGGCTGGCCTCGGGCAAATGCACCCGCTCGCCGTCGAAATGCGGTTCTTGCGTGTCGATCAGGCGGTTGAACGGCGCGAACTTTTCACGCGCGATTTTTTCGCAGGTGTCCAGCACGGCCGCAAAGGTTTCGGCCGAATGCTCGGCAAACCGCTCGCGCTGATTCAGGGTTTTCACCTCGAGCCAATCGTTCAGCAAAAAATCAAGGGTCTGGCGCAAGGCAACTCCTTAAGAAACAAAACGGATTCAACCGATTTCAGCCACGTAGGGCGGGTCGCGACCCGCGAGCGATTCCGGCACGGGCAGGGACCGGTCGACAAGAGCTGGCTTGGCGTAACGCGGGTGTCACAGTCGGCCAAACGCGGGTTGCAACCCAATACTGTTCACTTACCCAAAAACCGTTCGTCCTGAGCCTGTCGAAGGACTCCCCCCGCTTCCGACAACCCTTCGACAAGCTCAGGGCGAACGGGCTCTATCCGAACAGTATTGGGTTGCAACCCGCCCTACAAAAACGGGGCGTCCGCCTCGATGGACAAGCACGAGGCCGAAGGATCAGCCACCCCGTTTCGCCGCTCAGAGAACTTCGAATACTCCCGCTGCGCCCATACCGCCGCCGATGCACATCGTGACGCAGACCTTCTTGGCCCCGCGGCGACGACCTTCGATCAGGGCGTGGCCGGTCAGGCGTTGGCCGGAGACGCCGTAGGGGTGGCCGACGGCGATGGCACCGCCGTTCACGTTCAGCCTGTCCATCGGGATGCCCAGCGTGTCGGCGCAATACAGCACTTGCACCGCGAACGCCTCGTTCAACTCCCACAGGTCGATGTCGGCCACCGTCAGGCCCAAGCGCTTGAGCACCTTGGGGATGGCGTACACCGGGCCAATGCCCATCTCATCGGGCTCGCAACCGGCGACGGCAAAGCCCAAGAAACGACCCAGTGGCTTCAGCCCGTGGGCCTCGGCATAGCTTTCGCTGGTCAGCACACAAGCACCGGCACCGTCGGAGAACTGGCTGGCATTGCCGGCGCTGATGACACCGCCGGGCAGGGCCGAGCGCAGGCCCTTGATGGCGTCGTAGGTTGTGCCCTCGCGCAGACCTTCGTCGGCGCTGACGGTCACTTCGCGGGTCGTCAGGCCCAGCACCTTGTCGGCCACACCCATGGTCACGGTGATGGCGGCAATCTCGTCATTGAAGAGGCCGGCGGCCTGGGCGGCGCAAGCGCGCTGCTGGCTCTGCGCGCCGTATTGGTCCATGCGCTCGCGGGCGATTTGGTAGCGCTGAGCGACGGTTTCGGCGGTTTGCAGCATCGACCAATAGACCTCCGGCTTGTGCTTGAGCAGCCACGGGTCGGCAATCATGTGGCGATTGGCTTCGTTCTGGACGCAGGAGATGCTCTCCACGCCACCGGCCACAAACACCTCGCCCTCGCCGGCAATGATGCGTTGCGCGGCCGTCGCAATCGTCTGCAGGCCGCTGGAACAAAAGCGGTTGATCGTCATGCCGCTGACCGTCACCGGCAAGCCGGCGCGCAAGGCGACCTGGCGCGCGATATTGCTGCCGGTCGCCCCTTCGGGCGTGGCGCAGCCCATCAGGACATCTTCAACCTCGCCACCGTCGATGCCGGCGCGCTCAAGCGCGGCCTTGACGGCATGGCCGCCCAGCGTCGCGCCATGCGTCATGTTGAAAGCGCCCTTCCAGCTCTTGGCCAGGGGGGTGCGGGCGGTGGAAACAATGACTGCTTTACTCATGATGTGTTCTCGCTTGAATCTCTGGGCTCAAGAAAATGTCTTGCCTTCGGCGACCAGTCGGGCCAGCAGCGGGGCCGGCTTCCAGAACTCGGCGTCGTCCAGCGGGTTGTTGGCAAACTTGTTCATCGCCTGCACCACGTTGAACAGACCGACCTGGTCGGCGTAGCACATCGGGCCACCGCGCCACAGCGGGAAGCCGTAGCCGCTCAGGTACACCATGTCGATGTCCGAGGCTCGCTGGGCAATGCCTTCTTCGAGCAGATGCGCACCCTCGTTGACCAAGGAATAAACCAAGCGCTGGACGATTTCTTCATCGCTGATCTTGCGCGGCGTGATGCCCTGCGCAGTGCGATGCTTGTCCAGCATCTCGGTCACCACCGCCGACGGGATGGCGTCGCGCTTGCCTGGCAAATAGTCATACCAGCCGGCACCGGTCTTCTGACCGAAACGGCCCAGCTCGCACAGCAGATCGGCTGTCTTGGAGTAGCGCAGACCGGGCTTTTCAGAGTAGCGGCGCTTGCGGATGGCCCAGCCGATGTCGTTGCCGGCCAAATCGCCCATGCGGAACGGGCCCATCGCAAAGCCGAACTTCTCGGCCGCGCGGTCCACTTGGGCCGGCGTGCAGCCCTCGTCCAGCAAAAACCCGCCCTGCCTGCCGTACTGCTCGATCATGCGGTTGCCGATGAAGCCGTCGCAGACGCCGGACACCACCGCCGTTTTCTTGATCTTCTTGGCCACGGCCATCACGGTGGCCAGCACGTCCTTGGCGGTGGCCGCGCCGCGCACCACTTCCAGCAAGCGCATCACGTTGGCCGGGCTGAAGAAGTGCATGCCGACGACGTCTTGCGGCCGCTTGGTGAAGTTGGCAATCGCGTTCAGGTCCAGCGTCGAGGTGTTGGAGGCCAGGATGGCACCCGGCTTCATAACCGCGTCCAGCTGCGTGAACACGGCCTGCTTGACGCCGATTTCCTCAAACACCGCTTCAATCACCAGATCGGCGTGTCCGATATCGGCGTAGTTGAGCGTGGTGGTCAGCAGCGCCATGCGGGCGTCGTATTTATCCTGCTTCAGCTTGCCCTTCTTGACCTGCGCTTCGTAGTTCTTGCGGATGGTGGCGACGCCGCGATCCAGCGCTTCTTGCTTGGTTTCCAGCATCACCACCGGCAGGCCGGCGTTGAGGAAGTTCATGCTGATGCCGCCGCCCATCGTGCCCGCACCAATCACCGCCACTTGGGCGATGTTGCGCATCGGCGTGCCGGCCGGCACATCAGAAATTTTGGACGCCGCACGCTCGGCAAAAAACGCATGGCGCAGCGCGCCGGATTCGGGCGTCACCATCAGTGCGGCAAAGCCTTCGCGCTCGGCCTTCATGCCGTCGTCGAACTTCATCGTCACCGAGGCGGCCACCGCTTCCAGGCAGCGCAGCGGCGCGGGGAAGTTCTTGCTCATGCCGGCAACCATATTGCGGGCGAACTGAAAGTAGGCTTCCGGGTTGGCGCAGCGCGCTTTCAAGTCGCGCACCCGCGGCAGCGGACGCTGAGTCGCCACTTCGGCCGCAAAGGCCAACGCGGCTTCCATCAGATCACCCTCGGCCAGGCGATCAAACAGCTTCTGGCCGGGCACTTGTGCCAGCAACTCGCTCAGCACCGGCTCGCCGCTGACGATCATGTTCAACGCCACCTCGGCACCCAACACTCTGGGCAAACGCTGCGTGCCGCCGGCACCCGGCAACAGGCCCAGCTTGACCTCAGGCAAAGCGACCTTGGTGCCCTTGGCCGCGATGCGGTAGTGGCAACCCAATGCCAGCTCCAGCCCACCGCCCATGCAGACGCTGTGAATCGCGGCAACGACCGGTTTGCTGCAACTCTCGACCACTTGAATCAGGCTGAGCAGATTCGGCTCGGCCAGCGCTTTCGGGCTGCCGAATTCCTTGATATCGGCACCGCCCGAGAAAGCACCACCGGCACCGGTGATCACGATGGCCGTGACGGCCGCATCGCTCTCCGCCCGGTTCATGCCTGCGGCCGTAGCTTGGCGGGTCTCGAACCCCAGGCCGTTGACCGGCGGATTGCTCAAGGTGATCACGGCGACTTGGCCGCGGACTTCGTAAGTGGCTGTCATGCTGAACCCTTTGATGACCGACTGAGACGATTGAG
>JBIIVZ010000305.1:0-3873 GCA_044339175.1 Roseateles sp. | reverse complement strand
CACCTACCGGATGCACGACACACCCGCGCGGATCGGCCGCATGGTCAAAGCCACCTTTACAGGCACGGGCACGGGCACGAAGAAGAAGATCCTGCTGATCGCGCACATGGACACCGCCTACCTGCGCGGCATGAGTGCCGTGCAGCCCTTTCGCATCGACGGGAACCGCGCCTACGGCCTGGGCATCGGTGACGACAAGGCCGGCGTGGCGGTGATCCTGCACACACTGGCCACCCTGCAGGCTTTGAACTTCAGCGAGTACGGGACCCTGACTGTGCTCATCAACGGCGACGAGGAGATCAGCTCACCCGGCTCCCGCAGCACCTTGACCCAACTGGGCGCGGCCCACGACCTGACGCTTTCGCACGAAGGCACCAGCATCAACAGCGACCAGCTCTCGCTCGCCACCGCAGGTATTGCAGCCGTCACGCTGAAGGTCACCGGCAAGGCCAGTCACGCTGGCAGCGCGCCAGAGCGGGGCTTGAACGCACTCTACGAACTGTCCCACCAGATGCTGCAGACCAAGGACTTCAGCGACCCCGCTCGCGGACTGAAAATGAACTGGACCATGGTCAACGGCGGCACGAATCGCAATGTCATTCCAGCCGAGGCCAGTGCAGCCGCTGATGTGCGCGTGGACAAAGTGAGCGACTACGCGGCCCTTGAAACCAAGCTGCGCGAAACCATCAAGAAGCAGTTGATCACCGGTACCCAGGTCGACCTCACCTTCGAGCGCCGCCGCCTGCCGCTTGAAGTCAATCCGGCGCAAGTCACCATCGGTCACCACGCGGTGCGCATCTACGCCGAACTGGGCAAAACGCTGAACGTGCTGGACAGCGTCGCCGGCGGCGGCACCGATACGGCGTTCGCAGCGCTGAACACCCCAAATCCTGTGCTCGAACGCTTCGGCCTGCAAAGCTTCGGTGCGCACAGCAGCGACAACGAGTACATCCTGATCGACTCCATCGAGCCCCGGCTCTACCTCGCCAGCCGTCTGATCATCGACTTCTCGCGTGGCCTGACCCAGGAGTCGACTGGGGCAAAAAACTGAATGGGGTCAGATACATTAAATCTCCAGCGAGCAAGGCCGCAGGTTGGAAAATAAATGACTCTGACCCCACGCCCTTGACCCCACGCCCTTGCAGCCCGGGGCGTGTTGCCGAGTTGCGCAATATGAGCAGCTTCTATGGCAATGTCCAGCATCACCAAAGGCTGATGACGGTGGTCGAGGATCATCTGGGCCACGAACTCGCCGGCCGCGCCGAAGCGGCCAAGATTGCGGTCGCCAATGGCGGTGACACCGTCATAGATCTGAGCGTGGTCGAGAACGGCTTGCAGATCGAGTTGACCGAAGCGGTGGCGGTGCAGGCCATTGGCGCTGACATCGAGCGCATCGCGCAGGCCGGCCGCGAGGCCGTCGCGCAGGCGGGTTTGGAGCCTGAGCAAATCGATGCGCTTTACTTCACCGGCGGCTCCACCGGCCTGCGCCTGCTGGCCGAGCGCATCGCCGCTGATTACCCGACCGCTGTGCACGTGCGCGGCGATCGCTTTGCCTCGGTGGCCACCGGCCTGGGCTTGCACGCCGCGCGAATATTCCGAAACGCATGACCGGGCCGCGCGCTGCGGCCTTGTTTGGCGTGTGATTCTCACGAATCTCGTTGTCAGACCCCCTGACCCAGGGGCGCGATATCGAAACATCGTTCCGAAAAATGGCAAAATAAAAGGGAAGCCAACCAATTCTGCTCCCCTGATGAAAAAACCTGTTTTCACCTTTTTAAGTCTTGTCGCCGCTCACGCCGGAGCCGCCCCAGCATTGACGGCACAAGAAGTGCTGACTCAGTTCAATTTGGTCACTTTGGGCAATGTGGTCTCGGCATCCCATGTTGACGGCCGCAGTTTCATCGGCGGCAGCGCGGTCGGCGGCGAGTATGCCGGCCATCCGAACGACATCAAGCTCTCCAGCTACGCCGGCCTGACCGTCAAGGGCTCGGCCGAGAACATCAAGGTCAACAGCAACGGCGTGGTGGTCGAAGGCAGTTTGAAGCTCAGTACCGTCAATGGCGGCACCACTGCCGTGCTGGCCGGTGCCAGCAACAACAACTTCAATGGCCCGGCCTATATTGCTGGAGCCGCGTCCGCCAACAATTACAACGGCGGCCTGCTGAATCAAGCGCCCGCCTCTGTGGCCGCTGCAAACAGCACGCAGTTCGGCAGCGTGATCGGCGGCCTGTCCACGTCGCTGAGTCAATTGGCCAGCACCGGCAGTTCGGTGAGCTTCAACGGCAACAAGGCCACCTTCAGTGCCGTGGCCAATAGCAAGGGTCTGGCGGTGTTCAATCTGAGCGCCATCGATACCCAGGTGTTTGCCAAAGGCGAGTTCGAGTTTCAGTGGAACGGTGCCAGCACGGTGATCTTCAATGTGGACGAAACCACCTTGTCCTTTGCCAGCAATTTCCTTGGCGGTAGCGCAGCGAATGCCGGCACCAAGGCCATCTGGAATTTTTACAAAGCCACCGATCTGACCATCAACAATCAGTTCGGCGGCGTGGTCTTGGCTCCACTTGCCAAACTTACCAACAATCAGAACATCGAAGGTACGGTGCTGGTCCAGCAGTTGGACCAGCGCGGCGAAATCCATAGCGCCAACTTTGGCGGCAATATCTCGGCCGTACCGGAGCCGCAGACCTTTGCTTTGTTGCTGGCCGGTTTAGGCTTGGTGGCTGGGGTAGCAACGCGCCGTAGACGCAGCTGAGCGTGGCCCTACGGGCGCGGACCCGAGGTTGCGCCCTTGCTTCAGTAACGCCCGCGCGGCGGTGGCCCGCGCCTGGCGGGTGGTTTCTGGCTAGCCGCTGGTTTGGCCTGCGGTCGCGTCACATCGGCCAACATCAAGCAGGCGCTGACCAGGCTTTCGACCGCTTCTTCCAGGTCTTTGGCCGCCTCCAGCGATTCGATCTCTTCCAACAAGTCGTCGGCGTCTTCCAAGTCTTCAGGATCAATGTGGCGAAAGATCGCGGCCAGCGGCTCGAGCAGATCAGCGGCGTCTTCGCGCATCAGCTCGGGGAAATGCTCGCAGGCGAGCGAAAAGCCGGCCACCCAGGGGAACAAGGCGTCCGAGGGGTTGCCGTCCACAGCGTCGCCCAGCTCTTCGTCGCCCATCTCATGGTCGTTTTCTGGCTCGAATTGCGCCGAGCTTTCCTCTGTTTCGTCGTCCTCCAGCTCGAACACCCAAGGGTCAAACCATTGGCGCTGAGTGATGGCCTGGTTGAGTTCCTGGTAGCGGCGCTTGACCAGGTTCATCAGCGCATGGCTGTCAAAGCCGGCCGGCGGGCTGCGGCCTTCGTCGCTGTCCAGCACATGGCGCGACCATTGAAACGCGGGCACCGCCTTGGGTTGCAGCAGCACGCCGACCAAGAAAACTGAACGGGGTCAGATACATAAAACTGAACGGGGTCAGATACATTAAATCTTCACCGACCAAGGCCGCAGGGAGGAAAACAAATGACTCTGACCCCACGCCCTTGACTCTGACCCCACGCCCTTGTTCTGGGCTTGTGCTCGCGCGGCGGCAGCGGTACTTTTGTTGAAGACGGCTCGCGCACCGTCCGCGACGGCATCCTGCCGATCAACACTCACCGTGGCCAGCTTTCCGGCGGGCGCAGCCACGGCCTGGGCTAGTTGCACGAGGGCTGCTCCCAACTCTGGGGCCGCGCCGGCTAGCTTCAGGTGGCACCGCACCAAGTCACCGTGGCGGCAGCCGATGGCGGGCCACTGAGCGGAAGTTTGCTGTTGGTCAGGAACTCAAACAGCGCAGTAGCAAACGAAAAAGGCAGCCAGTGCTTCACGGTGAAGCACTGGCTGCCTTTTTATTGCCCG
>JBIIVZ010000304.1:0-3876 GCA_044339175.1 Roseateles sp. | reverse complement strand
ATCAGCACGGGGGTGCGATCGCCGCCGGCACGCGCCGCCCGCAGCGCCTGCAAGCCATTGCCGTCCGGCAAGCTGAGGTCGAGCAGCACCGCGTCATGTTCCTGGATGCGCCACAAAAAGCCGGCCTGCTCCAAGGTGCCGGCCCAGTCCACCAAATGTCCAGCCTCGACCAAGCTGCGCCGCATGATCAGGCTGAGGGTGGGGTCGTCTTCGATAAGCAGGATGCGCATGGCCCGAAGGTAGCGCAAATCCGGCGTTACTTCGTAACGTTGTGGCGTGACTGCGTTTATCCGTCTTGGTCAGGCTCTGGTCAGGTGCAAGCGGCGATAACCTGCACATGAAATTTTCAGCCCTTGCTTTCGTAGGTTTATGGCTCGCCGCGCAAGCGGTCGTTGCTCAAACCGGCCCCGCTCCAAGCCCCGCAGCGGTCGGCAGCCCAGTCAGCTTGAGCCAAGCGCTGGCAGCGGCTGGCGAGAACTTTGATGTGGCGATGGCCCGGGCGGCGGTAGACGGCGCGCAGGGCGACCTGCTGGCGGCTGACCATGTGCCACTGCCGACGCTCAGTTTCAAGGCCGGCTCCATCGACCTGCAGCATGGCCTCGGTCCGGGTAATTTGTTCGCCGACAAGCGCATCGACAAGGCAGTCGGGCTGGACTGGACCTGGGAGCGCGGCAACAAGCGCGAGCTGCGCACGGCCGCCGCACTGGCGGGCGTCAAAGCCGCGAAAAACGACCTCGGCGAAATGCGGGTGCAGCAGCAACTGATGGCGCTGAGCGCTTTTTACGACCTGCTGGCCGCCCAGCAACGCCAGCGCGAAATCCAGGCGATCGCGCGCAGCGCGCAAGCGATGGCCGAGCTGATGCGCGTGCGTCTGAAGGCCGGCGATGTGGCGGCGCAAGACCTGGCCCGAGTCGAGATTGAAACCATCAAAGCGCGCCTGGAGCAAGACAGCGCCGAGCTGGAGCGCCAACGTGCGGCGCTGCTGCTGGCTCAATTGTTGGGACAGCGCGGCTCGTTGCAGGTCGAGGAGAGCTGGCCCGCGCTGAGCCCGCTGGACGTGACAGTCGCTGCCGACATGAATGAGGCCGCGCTGGAGGCTGCCATCGCCAGCCGCTCCGATGTGCAGGCGGCGCAAGCCCGCGTTGATCAAGCGATGGCCGCTTTGGACGGGGCGCTGGCGGGCCGCAAGGCCGACCTGACTTGGGGGCTGTCGGTCGACCATTTCCCCGGCACCTCGACGCGGCAGGTAGAGCTGCGGGTGCAGATGCCCTTGCAAATGGGCTACGGCCAGCAAGGCGAAATTGCCCGGGCACGGGCGCAAGTGCAGCAAACGCAGGACCTTGCCACCAAAACTCGCGTGCTGGCCGCCACCGAGCTGACCCGGCTCTGGCACGAAGCCCGCATTGCGGCCCTCAAAGTCAGCGGCCAGCAAGACGAAGTGCTGCCGCGCGCACGCCAAGTGCTGGCGCAGGCTGAGCTGGCCTACAGCAAGGGCGCGCTCTCGTTGACCGATTTGCTCGACGCCCGGCGCACGCTGCGCAGCAGTTTGCTGGACGCCCTGGCCGCGCAAGCCGACTTTGCCAAAGCACAGGGCAGTTGGCGGCTGCGCAGCGCAGCGCTTTGAGCACGCCGCTCAAGCCATGCCTCGATGCCCGCCCTTGGCCCTCACCTCCGCAAGACTTTCCAGAAAGCTCCCCGCCGTGAAAAACCCCCTCAGCTCGCTCAGCCTGCTCACCTTGCTGACCCTGGCCTTAAGCGCCGCGCTGCCCGCCTGCACGAAAACTCAATCCGAACCGCTGGCCCTGGCCGAGCCGGTGCTGACGGGCCGGCAATTGCAGTTCCCGGCCGCGCATCCTCAGTTGAAGCTGCTCAAGCTGACGGCCGCCGCGCCGGGCCAGAGCGCCGACTTGGCGCTGACCGCCAAGCTGGTCTGGAATGAAGCGCTGACGCAGCGCATTTACGCGCCGTTCGCTGGCCGGGTCGAACGCATCGACGCCGACCTGGGGCAGACGCTGAAGGCCGGTGCCGTGCTGGCCCAAATGGCCTCGCCCGATTTTGGCCAGGCCCAGGCCGATGCGGCGCGCGCGCAGGCCGACCAATCACAGGCAGCCAAGCAGTTGCTGCGCCAGCGCGAGCTGCTGGCCGCCGGCATCGTGGCGCGGCGCGACTTTGAGCAAGCCGAAGCCGACGCGGCCCGCACCGAGGCCGAGCTGGCGCGCGCCCAGGGGCGGGTGCGCTTGTATGGCGGCGCGGGCAGCAACTTGGGCGGCCCAGTCAACCAATTGCTGAGTTTGCGCACTCGCCTGCCCGGTGTGGTGGTGGAGCGCAACCTGAACCCGGGCCAAGAGCTGCGGCCGGACCAAAGCGGGCCGGGCGTGCCGCCGCTGTTCGTGATCAGCGATCCGTCCTCGCTGTGGGTCCAGATTGACGCCCGCGAGAGCGAGGTGGCCACGCTGCAACCCGGCGCGGTGTTCGCGCTGGAGCTGCCGGCGTGGCCGGGCCGTCGCTTTGAAGGACGCATCACCGCCCTGGCCGATGCCATCGACCCGAGCACCCGCACGATCAAGGTGCGCGGCGTGATCGCCAACCCGGAGCGTCTGCTGAAGTCGGAAATGCTGGCCACTGCCCATGTGCAGCGCAGCCTCGGTGCGGGCGTGGTGGTGCCCACTTCAGCGGTAATTCTGGAAGGCGAGAAGAAGTGGCTTTACGTCAGCCCCAAGCCGGGCGTGTTCGAGCCGCGCGAGATCAAGCTGAGCATGATGGGCTCGCATCAGTCGGTGGTGGCGCAGGGCCTGGAAGCGGGCGAACTGGTGGTCAGCGAAAACGCGCTGCTGCTGGCCCGCCAGTTCCACATGACGCTGGATGAAGCCAAGCCAGAAACAGCATCCACCGCGCCACCCAAGCCAGCCCCGGCAACCGTCATAACAGCCATCTCGACCAAGCCCAGCACCGCCGAGGGCGAGCAGCCATGAAGCGGCTGATCCATTTTGCCCTGCACCAGCCGGTGCTGATCGTGCTGGCCTTGTTGCTGTTCATCGGGGCCGGGCTGATTGCGTTCAAGAACCTGTCGGTCGAGGCCTTCCCCGATGTCACCGACATCCAGGTGACGGTGATCGCGCTCTACCCCGGCCACGCGGCCGAGGAGGTCGAAAAGCAGGTGACGCTGCCGATCGAACTGGCGCTCTCGGGCATGCCCAATTCGATCCGGGTGTTCTCGCACACCCAGTTCGGGCTGTCGTTCACCGTCGTCACCTATGACGACGGCACGACGGTGCAGCAGGTCCGGCAGTTGATCAATGAGCGGCTGCGCGGCATCGACCTGCCGCCCGGCGTGGAGGCCGACATCGCGCCGAATGCGACGCCGGTCGGCGAAATCATGCGCTACCGGCTCAAGGGCGACGGCAAAACCACCACCGAGCTGCGCGGCATCCAGGATTGGGTGGTGGAGCGTGCGTTCCGCCAAGTGCCTGGTGTGGCCGATGTCGTCGGCATGGGCGGCTTCATCAAGCAGTACGAGGTGCAGCCGGACTTGGACAAGCTGCGCGCCTACGGTTTGAGCTTTCAGAACCTGCTCGACGCACTGGGCCGGGGCAATGCCAACGCCGGCGGCAGCTATGTGGCGCAAGGCACGCAGCAGTTCGCCATCCGCGGCATCGGCTTGCTGCGCTCGGCTGATGACATCGACCGCATCGTCGTCACCTCGCGCAACGGCACGCCGGTGCTGGTCCGCGATGTGGCCAAGGTGGCCATCGGTGCGGTGCCGCGCCTGGGCGTGGTCGGGCAGGACGGGGATGACGACGTCGTCACCGGCATCGTGGTGATGCGCAAGGGCGAAAACGCGGCCGAGGTGCTGAAGGGCGTGAAAGCCAAACTGGC
>JBIIVZ010000303.1:0-3884 GCA_044339175.1 Roseateles sp. | reverse complement strand
CAGTTCGAGCGCGCCTGGGCCAGCTTCGACGCGGTGGTGCAAGGCCAGACCATCGGCACCCGCCACGACGGCACGCCGGTGCTGGCCTCCAGCGACGGGCGGGTGGTGTTCCCGAACAGCCGGGCGCAGGTTGGGCAGGAGTGGTTCTACTTGGCGCGGGCCAGTGACCGCGTTTGCAGCTGATCTGCGGCTGAACTGCGGCTACAGTGGGGAATGAAAATCGATTTCGTTTCCGACGTTTCCTGCCCTTGGTGCGCCATTGGGCTCAAGTCGCTTGAAAAAGCGCTGCAAAACTTGCCCGAACTGAAAGTGGAGATGCACTTTCAGCCGTTCGAGTTGAACCCGCAAATGGCCGCCGAGGGCGAGGACATCAACGAGCACTTGGCACGCAAATACGGCGGCTCCGAAGCGCAGTTTGCGCAGACTCGGGAAATGATCCGCCAGCGCGGTGCCGAGCTGGGTTTCACCTTCACCCAGGGCGCACGCGGCCGCATTTACAACACCTTTGACGCGCATCGGCTGCTGCATTGGGCGGGGCTGCAAGGCGGCAATTTGCAACGCGACCTGAAGCTTGCCCTGCTGGGCGCTTATTTCACCGACGGCAAAGACCCGAGCTCGCACGCCGTGCTGGTCGCAGCGGCACAGAGCGTCGGTTTGGATGCTGCAGAAGCGACCCGCGTGCTGGCCTCGGGCGACTATGCCGCCGAGGTGCGCGAGGCCCAAGCCCTGTGGCATTCACAGGGCATCAACTCGGTGCCGGCCATCATCATCAATGACCGACATCTGATTCAGGGCGGCCAGCCGCCGGAAACCTTCGAGCAGGCGCTACGGCAAATTGCGGCGGAAGCTGCCGCTGCAACGCCGGACTGACGGTCAACGCTTGATCGCGCTGGCCTCGGCTGCCAAACGCGTGATGCGGGCCCAATCCCCCGCATCCACCGCGTCTTGCGGCGTCAACCACGAGCCGCCGCACACCTTCACGGTGGGCAAGCTCAAGAACTGCGGCGCTGTTTCCAACGTGATGCCGCCGGTGGGGCAAAACAGCACATCCGGGAACGGCCCGGCCAACGCCTTCAGCAAATTGATGCCGCCCACTGCCACAGCAGGAAATAACTTCAAAAAGGAATAGCCGGCCGCATTGGCTTGCATCACTTCGCTGGCGGTCGAGACGCCGGGCAACAGCGGCAGGCCCATTTCCAGGCAGGCATTGCCAATCGCATCGGTGTAACCCGGGCTGACGCCGAATTGGCAGCCCGCATCCTTGGCTGCCGCCACATCGGCCGCCGAGCGCAAGGTGCCAGCACCGACGATGGCTTGCGGCAAGGCGCGCGCAATGGCCGCCATCGCCTGCAGGGCGACGGGCGTACGCAGCGTTACTTCCAGCACCCGCACGCCACCGGCGAGCAGCGCTTCGGCCAGCGGCACCGCATCCTCCAGGCGATGGATCACGATGACGGGAATGACGGGGCCGTGGCTGGCCAGACTTAGTGTGGTGATACTCATTTTTTCTCTTTTATAACCAACTGATGGCGCCTTCTTCGGCGCTGAGTACATTACGCCGCATGCCGGCAAACAGATCGCGGCCAAGACCGTGGCCGTTTTCTTCCCATTGATCGGGTGAAATCTGCGCCAGTTCGCGCGCCGCCCATTCATCGGCGGGCACCAGGGCCAGCAGATCGCCGCTGACCGCGTCCAGGCGGATGACATCACCGTCGCGCAGCTTGGCCAACGGCCCACCGGCCAGTGCCTCGGGCGAGACATGGATGGCGGCAGGCACCTTGCCCGACGCACCACTCATCCGGCCGTCGGTCACCAAAGCGACTTTGAAACCCTTGCCCTGCAGCACCGCAAGCGGCGGCGTCAACTTATGAAGCTCAGGCATGCCATTGGCGTGCGGTCCCTGGAAGCGCACCACCACGACCACATCGCGCTCCAACTCGCCCGCGTTGAAAGCGGCCAACATCGCATCCTGCGTGCTGAAGATGCGCGCCGGCGCTTCGACGATGTGATTGCTCTCCGGCACGGCCGACACCTTGATCACCGCCCGACCGATATTGCCCTGCAACAGTTTCAAACCGCCACTGGGGCTGAAAGGCGCGGCGGCTGTACGAACCACGTCCTCATCGCCGCTGGCCAGCGGCAGCTCTTGCCACTCCACACCAGCACCGCCAGCGTTCAACATCGGCAGCCGGGTGAAGGGGCGCAGCGAAGGGCCGGCCACGCTCAGCACATCGGCATGCATCAACCCGGCGTCCAGCAACTCTCGAATCACAAAGCTCGGCCCACCGGCCGCCTGGAACTGGTTCACATCGGCCGCACCGTTCGGGTAGACACGGGACAGCAAGGGCGTGACGGCGGACAACTCGGAGAAGTCGCTCCAATCGATCAGAATGCCGGCCGAGCGCGCCACGGCCACCCAGTGAATCAAGTGGTTGGTGGAGCCACCGGTCGCCAGCAAGGCCAGCATCGCGTTGACGATGGCGCGCTCATCGACCAAGCGGCCAATCGGCGTGTAACGGCCTTTCGAGGTGATGCTCAGCGCAGTGCGCACCGCTTCGCGGGTCAGCGCCTCGCGCAAGGGGTCGTGCGGGTGCACAAAGGCGGCGCCCGGCACGTGCAAACCCATCGCTTCCAGCAACATCTGGTTGCTGTTGGCGGTGCCGTAAAAAGTACAGGTGCCGGCCCCGTGATAAGCAGCGGATTCGGCCTTCAGCAACTCATCGCGGCCGACCTTGCCTTGCGCAAACAACTCGCGCACCTTGGACTTATCGTTGTTGGACAGGCCGCTGCTCATCGGCCCGGCCGGCACGAACACGCAGGGCAGATGGCCAAAGTGCAAGGCACCGATCAACAGGCCCGGCACGATCTTGTCGCAAATACCCAGCAGCAAGGCCGCATCAAAGACATCGTGGCTGAGCGAGATTGCCGTGCTCATCGCGATCGCGTCGCGTGAGAACAAGCTCATTTCCATGCCGGGCAGGCCTTGAGTCACGCCGTCGCACATGGCCGGCACGCCGCCCGCCACCTGCACCGTCGCCCCCTGCTTGAGCGCCTCATCGCGGATCAGGGCCGGATAGACCTCATACGGCTGGTGCGCCGACAACATGTCGTTGTAGGCAGTGACGATGGCCAGATGCGGGCCTTTTTCAGCAACGATGCGGAACTTATCGTTGGCCGGCAGCGCGGCCACGGCATGTGCCACGTTGGCACAACCCATCCGTTCGACGCCGCGCTTGCGGCCGGCCAATTTGTCCAATCCGGCCAAATAGCGGGCGCGGGAGGCAGCGCTGCGTTGGCGGATACGGTCGGTCACGGCGACGATTGTCTTGTTCATGTGCGCTGCTGATGTAACTCAGAAGTATGGAATCAAGTAACCATATTACAAGACATCCATAGGTTTCGGGTTACCAACGAGTTACAAACAAGCCTGAAATCGCAATGAGGACATTGCTTCGCTGGCTGATTTTAAAAAACAAATTTTTCGTATTGCGAAAAACTGCCAAAGCTGTGCCAGCCTGACTGAGCAAACGCACAGCCGAAGGATCTGCGCAGCGGGGCGTTTTGCGGCGGCAAAGGAGGAAGCCGCAGCCCTAGGCTTCGCTGGAGCGAGAGAGCCCGGACACAAACAGTCCACACGGACTGTTTATGCCTGGCGAGCGCCAAGGCCTCTGGCCTTGGCACGAAGCAAAACGTGCTGCTGGGCGGATCCCGCGCGCACGTCGTTTTTCCGCGAACGCCGGGTGCCTAGCTCACAAGACTCACTCGCCGAGGTAAGCCGCCCTGACCTTCGGGTCATTCAGCAGCGTCTTGCCCTCGCCCGTCATCGTCACCTCGCCCGACTCCATCACATAGCCACGGTTGGCAATCTGCAGCGCTCGGCTGGC